>NZ_JAWLIR010000023.1:0-132860 GCF_033485195.1 Sporosarcina beigongshangi | reverse complement strand
CCGTAGGTTTTTCAGTGGCCTCCTTTTTAAGGAATAGCCCTTCTCCACATGTGAATATCTTCTAACAACATAAGTTGTCTACCGAGACATTCACTTCAACATACCGCCATCCACTTCCAACACCGTTCCGTTAATAAAGTCCGATTCATCAGAAGCTAAAAACAAATAAGCATTTGCGATATCCTTCGGCGTACCCATTCGTGTATAAGGTGTCAGTAATTTAATCTGCTCCATCACTTTCTCGGGTATCGTGCCAATCATATCTGTTTCAATGAAACCCGGTGCGACCGCATTGACATTGATCCCCTTCCGTCCAAATTCCTTGGCCCATGTTTTCGTCATGCCAATAACGCCCGCTTTCGACGCCGCATAATTCGTTTGCCCCACATTACCACCTGTTCCAGCGATAGATGATGTATTAATAATTTTGCCCTTCCCCTGAGCAAGCATTGCCGGCAAGAATGCTTGTGTACAATTGAATACACCCGTCAAATTGACATCAATGACTTGTTTGAAATCCGCAGCATCCAATTTTAACAGCATCGCATCTTTTGTAATGCCCGCATTGTTAATGAGGATATCCACTTTGCCAAACTTGTCAACGACCTGACCCGCTACCTCTTTAACATGATCGTTGTCTGAAACATCTACTTTGAAAAAAGCGGTATCTACCCCTGTATCTCGCAATTCCTGCGCCTTCGCTTCCCCTGCTTGTTCATCAAAATCAAGAATCGCTACTTGTGCCCCCTGTTGCCCAAAAAGCGTGGCGGCAACAGCACCAATTCCATTCGCTCCACCTGTAATAACCGCGGTTTTATTTTGTAAACGCAACATAAGCTCCCCCACTCACATTCTATTTATTTCTCATCCCTCTAACTCTTCTAAAGCTTTGTTAATCTTTGATTTTGTAATGGCACGGTGCGTAGCCTCCCACAGTGCTTTTCCGTCTTTCAATAAAAACAGTTGTGGTGACTCATGGCGCCTGCCTAAATTGCTTTCAATTTCAGCAGAAACCGGACGATGGTGTTGAATCTTTAAAAAATACTTGGGAATATCCGTTACCAATTCATCAAACTCACGCAAAGCAGCTGCACTGACCGGACAAGTTGTGCTATGTTTCAACAGGAATAATTGTTGTTCCTGTGACTGTTCTAATACGGCTTGCCAATCTTGAATGGTCTCTAATTCTTTCATACATTATTCATCTCCATTTCAATGTGTTAGTGAAGCCAACATACTTAGCATAACATCTAGTTCTTTTTCCTTCACATCATTCATACATGAGATTTGGAGCCAATTCCTAGCGCGTAAATAACCGCTTTCATAATGGACATTGAAACCATTCAAAAATAAGTTATCCCCCAGTTGCCCAGCAGAAAGACCTGCTGGCAGCACAATCGTTATGATTGCAGGAGATGCATGCTTTTGCTCAGCCAAAACTGTAAGTCCCGCCCGTTCTGCACCTTCCCTCACCTTATATGCACGTTTAACAATCGTCGCAAACACTTCTTCTGACTGCTCAAACTTTTGTAAGGCCGCGTCAAGCGCGGACAGCAAGTTGGACGATTGCGTATAAGGAATGCCCCCTGCCTCTGCATACGTACCCAAGTCGAGATAACGTGGTAATTCGTGACATGCGGTGATGTTTTCATTATGAAAAACAAAAGACAAACCTGTATAACTGAGCAGCCCTTTCCCACTCACCCCAGACACAAATGTAACAGCAGAGAGATCGATTGGCGTTGTCCCGATTGAACTGACACAATCGACGGCAAGTGCAACGCCCTGTTGTACACAAAGCTCTTGTAATAGAGCCAAATCATTTAAGACACCTGTCGACGTTTCACAATGAACTGCCCATAACCAACTGTAGCGACCCGTCCTTACTGCATCTCTAATGTCCTCTTCTTGAAAGGGTTCTCCCCATTCCATTTCGATTGTGTCGTAGTCCAAACGAAAACGCTGTGCATGATCCGTAAGCCGCAAACCAAATTCCCCGTTGACAAGAATAAGTCCTTTGCCCCTGCGGATACTTAATTGCGCCGCAATGACATCGTTTGCCAGCGTGCCTGTCCCCTGCAAGAGTTGAACGTATTTTGCGCCCGTCAACGACAGCAAGCTGCTTTTCACACGTTTTAACACACCTTCGAATTCGGGGGAACGATGTGAGAATGGCTCTGCCATCATCGGCTTCTTCACTTCTTCTGAAATCGTTGCAGGACCTGGCAGAAAATTGACAGACGGCTTTGAAATTCTTCCCGCTACTCCTGCTTCAAACGTCTCTTTCGTCAAATACATCGGTTGGAACGCAGCCTCTTCCGTACCTGTTAATTGAGCAAACGGTAAAAATCCAAGCTGTCCATATAGTTTCTGTTCCCGTACCGTTCCAGATATAAGTGCCGCGTCATAGCCGGCTTTCAAACAATAGCGAACTAATGCCTGCGCAAGACCCAGAAAAGCACGCCCATTACGATATACCCGCTCAATCGCCAGAAGCCTAATTTCCACTAGGTTTTCAGCCTGAAAAGGGAGTTGCTGTTCCACGGGACCAATTTTCCCATCCAGTGAAAATGGTCGCTTGCTTCTAACGGCAATCATCCCAATAACCCGACCATCTTTGACAGCGATTATATATGTATTTTCATCGTGAAATTTATCAACGAGTTTATGCGATTCGTTAGGTTCGTGTTGTGGAATTTCTTCAGTAAAAGTACGGTAATTCAGTGCATGAATCTGTTCAAATTCTGAAGATGTTTCTGCAATTTTATAGATCAACCCCATACGCTTACCCCCTTTTCAACAGTATTTTTCCTTTCAAGTCCTCACGATGGGCGAATAAAAGTAGGGTCGCCAACAGGCAGGCGATAACGAATGTGGGAATGTCATATGAAAATAGAAGCACTAAAACCGGCAGCCACACAACTGCGCTAAGTCCTGCGACCGTGAAGCTTTTAAAAAACGGATAAAACACAAGGAACAGTCCGACAAACACAGCAAACAAGATTGGATTGAAGGCCAGCATGCCCCCGATAAAAGTCGAAACACCCATTCCTCCACGAAATCTTGCCCATATAGGATAATTATGTCCTAACATGACGACAAAAAGGGCTAGAAGTTCTACAGGCGCTTCGAACCCGAGCCACCTTGTGGCGAGCACTGCAACCGCACCTTTCGACGCATCTCCTATAAATGTTGCCACGAACGCCTTTTTTCCCAATACCCGACCTGCATTTCGCGCGCCGGGATTTCCACTGCCTTCTGCCTGAATATTTTTCTTATAAAGGAACTTGCTAATGATAGAGGCCGTCAATATATTGCCAAGCATATACGAGCCTATTAATAGTAGAAATAGTGTCATAATCGGTCCTTTACAATAAGTAATTGTTTTTTTCTAGTGTAGCACTTTTCCATCATATATAGCATGGTGTAGCTATGCTTATTGTGTGAAATGGGATACAATAATTCACACCTGAAAGGAGAGGTTCTTATGCGTGAACTCTCGCTCCGCCTGCTCATCGCGTTTATTCTTTGCATCGGCTTCGGCATTGCATTTGGCTACATCGCTAGCGCAGTTGGCAATGAATCGATTGCATCCTTCGACACAGCGATTATCGGCTTTGTTCAAGGACTGGAGGCACCATGGTTAACGACTGTTATGAAAGTTTTTACGTGGATTGGCTCTGGTTATGTCGTTGTACCGATTGCTTTAATCGGATTTTCCGTCTTATATTTTGCACTTCGTTACCGTCAGCAGGCATTTCTATTAATTGCAGTAATTGCTGGATCTGTTATTTTTAATACCATCCTAAAACACTATTTCAAACGGGAGCGACCGGAAATTCACCGAATTCTGGATGCAAACGGCTTCAGCTTCCCCAGTGGACATTCCATGATGGCATTCGCTCTTTATGCCATCATTGCATACATTGCCTGGCGCAATGTGAGAACAGCGATAAGCCGTGTTGTTCTTTTGCTGTTCACAGCCTTTATGATCATCATCATTGGCGCAAGCCGCATCTACCTAGGCGTCCATTACCCAAGCGATATTGTCGGGGGATTCGCAGTAAGTGCACTATGGGTAACCATTGCAATTACGGTTTATGCATATTTCCAACACAAAAGTGAGAAAAAATAAGGTCGCTTCACGTCCATCAATGACGTGAAGCGACCTTTTTGTTCATCGCAAATATTTCCCTGCTTCTTCCTCTGATAGAAGCTGCGTCGAATGTCCTCTGAGTTCGATATATTCTTCACGGTCATCCAGCGTCACGACGAACACATCACGATGTTTTGTGGGGGCAATCGATTCGATCTTTACATTCATCTTTGAATAAAATTCCTTTAATTGTTGCTCAGCGCTTAAAGGAATTGAGTTTACAGGTACGGGTTTAAGCTCGGGCATGACACTTGTTACTGCTCTAGGTTCATTTTGATCATTGATTTTTTGCAGTAAATCAATAACTTCACCGAATCCAATGACTAAAATACCGTAAATAGTGGTTGAAAAAACAACAGACAGAAAACTCCAAAGACCAGATCCATCGAATTGATTCGCCATACCCCATTCATCCATACCAACCATGTTATGCTGTGAAACCTGCACAGAGACAATCAAACCTTGAATGAATCCCCAACCGATCATAATCAATCCTATGACTTTTATGACGAATCCGACCAAATTACGTCTTACGAATACCTCTTTCAAATTCCACACCTCCACTTTCGTACTATTCTAACTACTATACGAAAGAATCCTGGAAATAGTTTCGTTTGAAATTTTGGTACAATAAAGTCACTGTAAGGGAGGTTACGATTTTGAATTTATTCACAGAGCGCGTCATACGCATTATCCAAGGCATTCCCACTGGACATGTCATGACATACGGCCAAGTCGCCGCCGCTGCAGGTAGTCCACGCGGGGCGCGGCAAGTTGTACGAATCCTCCATTCCATGAGCGAAAAATACCACTTGCCATGGCATCGCATTATTAATATCAAAGGGGAAATTTCACTCACGGGTGGCGACCAACAGGAGCTGCTTGAAATGGAAGGAGTTCGTTTGAATAATGGCAAAGTCGATTTGACCATTTATCGCTGGTTTCCGCCGGACACGGAAGAGGAATAATCTATCCATAAAACCCTCATTATGTTTACTAATTGATTACCCAGGGTATTGTATTCATGCGTGAAAGCGGTACAATAACAAGACACATAGATTGGGAGTGAGGCATATGTTAAAGGATTTTAAAGAGTTTGCGTTAAAAGGTAACGTGATTGACCTTGCAGTTGCGGTTGTTATCGGTGCCGCATTCGGGAAAATTGTATCATCACTTGTTGAAAATATTATTGCACCGCTTATCGGACTTCTTTCAGGAGGCATTGATTTTTCCGGGCTTAGCTATAAATTTCTTGATGCAGAAATCAAGTATGGTATATTCATTCAAAATATTTTCGATTTCATCATCATTGCCTTTGCCATCTTCATGGCCCTTCGTTTATTGATGAAGCTTAAACGGAAAGAAGAGATTGTCGAGGAAGTAGCAGCAGTACCTGAAGTTGATTCGAAAGAAGAACTGTTGAAAGAAATTCGTGACTTGCTGAAAAATGAGCAAGCGAAATAATAGGACAACCCCTAAGAGAGCTATAAACCATCATGGTTTATAGTTCTTTTTTTAATGCAAAATAATGAAACAAAGCGAAGAACCCATAAAAAAGGATGTCACAACGGGAACATTTCCCTATCAATATGAGAGATAATATTTTCTAGTACGTTGTATAGGGTGTAAAAGCTTTTACAACAATTTAAGGGGATCACATATAAGGTTCTCATCCCTCTTAAAGACCAAGGAGTTATCGACGAATGCATCAATGATATTTTTCTATCCATCTGGAATAACTCGAAAAAGTTCAAGGGCGACACAACTGATTTCAGAAAGTGGATTTGTACCATTGCCAAGTTTAAAGCAATTGATTACTACAGAAAAGCGAGTAAAGAAGTGGAATTTTCGTCAGAGCATATGGATATAAATGCAGATCTGTCGGCAGAGGACGAACTGATTTTATCGGAAGACCGTACTGAATTGATCAAGCTCATCAACCAACTGGAGCCTGTGGAACGGGAAATTTTTATCATGAAATACTTTCTCGGTTATAAAACAGTAGAAATTGCTCAAAAGCTCGGTCTGACCAACACTTCAGTCGATAATCGCGTATACCGTGGGAAAAAGAAGCTCTATCAAAAGGTAACTACTTTGGAGTTAGGAGAGAGTAGGATATGAAAGACATATATGAGTTGTAAATGCCGTGAACGTGGATGACAACGAATTTGAGGAAATGGCAGTCACTGAATTTGACAAAGCTAAAGTGAAAAGCACGCTCAAAAATTCTATTGTCAAGAAGAAAAGGAAAAGGGGATGGAAAATGAATGTGGCGGCAGCAGCCGTAATTGTGGGCTTATCTACTACAACGGTAGGATTAGCGTTCCCTGCTTATGCGAGCAACATTCCAATCATCGGTGATATCTTCAGATTCTTCGATTTCAGGGAAACAGGACTGTACGATAATTATAAGGAATATTCGACCCAAATGAACCTAACACAAGAAAGCGGCGGTATTAAAATAACGATTAATGATGCAATTTTCGATGGGGAAACGGTTGCTATTACCTACTCCATTGTGAGTGATCGTGATTTGGGAGAAGTCCTCACTAAATTCCCCATGCCTACGATTAAGGATTCTTCGGGACACACAGGAAGCTCTCACATTACCAAAATAGATAATTACCATTATGTAGGCTTAGACAGAATTACTCCTTTACGTATAACTTCGGACAGTTCTGATGTCCAGTGGGGTGTTGCTAATTCAGATCGCGTTGCTGTAAAGTGGAATATAGCCAGCCTATTCCCGGACACGGATGAGTTAATAATAAAAGGAAATTGGAAATTTGCCTTCTCACTTCCTGCAACAGATAGTCAGATTCAACTAACAAATCGGAGTGTTGACCAACATGGGATCGTCGTCACTATTGATAAAATAACATTCATCCCGATGTCCTTTGTCGTTCATTACACCCAACGGGCAAGTGAGCAAGTATTGGAAAAATGGCAGCAACCTCATATCGAGTTGGAAATCAAAGATGACCTGGGGAACAAATACTACGGAGATAGCAACGGCGGATATGGTCGACCTGATTATACGATGACCTGGGGTAACACATTCAAAAAGTTAGACCCAAGTGCAACAAAACTGATTATCACTCCTCATGCAAGTGTTTATGACGAAACGAATTCGGGCAACCAGCGAGTTGAATTTGTCTTGGATGACATTGTGATTGAATTGGTGAAGTAGAGTAGTCGGGACTACCGCGAATGCGGGTAGTCCCTTTTTAATATGCATGTACTAGTTTTCCCCTGAGGACAAATACTGTTCAATTGTTAAAACTGGAAGGTCGAGAAGAGTTGCAATTTCGCTAGGTGAAGAACCTTTCTCATATAACTTTTTCACGAATTCTATTTTCCCTTCTTTTTTTCCTTGTTCTCTTCCTTCCTCTCTCCCTTCAGCCAACCCTTCCTCCCTAGCATCCTGCCGATACATTGCTTGATCTAGCAAAAACATATCACGTGATAACGCACGGGCACGCATTTCTTTATCCTGGCTAATTCGGTCAAGTTCATCATAAGCCTTTTGAAACGTCGATTCTTGCATCGCTAGCTCCTCCTTCGTTTTTTTATTTCCCTTGAGAAACAATAACCACTTTTCCAACTGACTTGGGTCTTCGTTCATTTGCTTCGTCATTTTCGGTAATTCTAATACATGCATTTCCAAGTGATCCGTATAGATGTACAGTTGATCTTTCTCTATTATATGAAACGTACTATGAAATTCGTCCGATGGCAAGTACGAGAAGTTCGTCACAACAATTTGAATGGATTTCTTCAGTTTGATGAACTTTTTCCTCGTTTCATCTTGACTCACATGCATGCGTGCCCAATACATCAGCATGCGTTCAGGAAAAGCTTTATGATACTGCATCTGTATTTCAAGATTTATCTGCTCACCTGTTATGGTTTCAACCCTGATATCCATCACCGATGATTTATCAGTCACATTTTCCTTCTCAAGATTCGGATTGACAAAAAGTACTTTTTCCACTGTTCCCAACAATATCGCATTCAAAAACATCAGCAACAAATCCATATTCTTTTTTTGTCCAAACAACATTTTGAAAACAAAATCATTCCTCGGGTCAAGCATGTCTTCACTATACTTTTCCCGTTCTTCCCTCACAATAATCATTGGAATCCCTCCCATTTAGCTACATCTTAGAATTTACAAGACAATTATGTCAAATCGCCAAAATGGAAGTTTGAGCCCTTTTTCGCACCTAAATCCTTGTTTTATTTTCTTTAATAAACCACAAATCTAACCACATCAAGATTTAGCTCCTCGCTTCGCCCTTTCATAATTCAAATTTACCTAGTTTATCAGCAAATCAAAACTTTCAACTCCACTGTAGATACAAATCAGCCTCCATTGCTTGCCCCTCTGACTGGTGGTATAATGGAAGCAGGATTTACTATCAAAGGAGTGATTGTCTCATGTGGTTCCTATCTATCATGTTCGCACTATTCGCATTCGTCATCATTGGTAACGTTGCAGGTCTCGTTATGACATACAGCAACAATAAATAATTTCATTCAAAAAGCCCTCCAACGCCGGAGGGCTTTTCACATCTTACGCAGTTATATCTCGTTTCATAAACGTTGTATAACTAATGACAAGGAATACAACTACGTAGGCGAACAGCACCGCAATCGAGAACGGCATCGTATTACTTGCCAATATTTTGTAGCCTGTTTCGTATTGTGATAAATCATGTGCGAAAAGAATAAACTTCGCGATTTCAAATCTTTCAAGAAACATCACAATCATCGAACCCGTGAAATATAAGAACAAGGATATACCAATTGACAGTGCCGTTGACCGAAACACAGAGCCTATCATGAAGGCTAATGTCGACATAACAGCAACAAAAACAAATGCGAGAAGTACTAAATAAATAGATTCTCCAAATACAGCAGTAGCCGCAATTTCCGAGTCGTAAAATAAAACCGAATTTCCTTCTGTGGGTGAATAGAAAATATACGCACTCACCACACTCGCTACATATGTAATAACAGTAAGTGTCAAACCAAATAACAATACAGTCACATATTTAGACGTAAGGATTTTCCATCGTTTTACCGGACGGGACAGCAACATCTTAATCGTCCCTTGCGAAAATTCAGATGCTACTATTCCTGCCGCAGCAATAATCATAAACAGCATCACGAGCGACATCATACCAGGTGTCTCTAAAATGACTTCCTCACTACTTTTCGGTTTACTCATTTCAATATTAGATTCAATATTGTATTCGATTTCTTCTTGCCTTTGAAGTAACTCCGCTTTTTTCTCTTCCGTCACATCAGATGCCTTAAGTTCTTCCTCCACCTGCACAAGTTCCTGCTGCAACGACTCATTCCAACTCGAATAATCATTTAATCCGTGCAATAACTTCGACAGCCCAGACAGTCCAACAATCATTGCCGCGATGAGTATAACCATCACCCACGTCGCTTTTTTACTCCATAACTTCATCCATTCATTTTGTATGAGCTTCAGCAATCTGGCCACCTCCCGTCATTTCTAAAAACTCATCCTCAAGCGTTTTACGGTATGGTTGAATCGCAAAAACTTGCTGATTCTGTACCGTAAACTGCTGAATCAGTGCAGGAATTTGTTCTTTTTCTGCATTGATAATAAATCCATCTTCATGTGATTCAACGGAGAATCCTTCTTCTTTTAACAGAGCCTCAGTCGACTCACGCGGCTGTGCTTCGATGTAATAAAAAGAATCCTGCATCCCCGACATTTCCCGGATGTCAATCAACTTCCCATTCTGAATAACCGCAATCCGATCACACATCAGTTCAATCTCCGACAACATATGGCTCGATACAAAGACAGAAACATCCTCTTTTTCTGCTATGCTCTTCAGATACGTTCGGAACTCACGAATCCCCGCTGGATCTAGCCCGTTCGTCGGTTCATCCAAAATCAAAAACTTCGGTCGATGCAACAATGCCTGCGCAAGGCCAAGACGCTGTCGCATGCCAAGTGAATACGTCGATACTTTTTCATGAATTCGGTTTTGCATACCGACTTGATTGACAACCTCATCAATCCGCGCTTTCGTCACATCCTTGTGCATGCGCGCAAAGTGCACGAGATTTTTATAACCAGACATGAACTTATACATTTCCGGATTTTCAACAATGACCCCGACTTTGGAAAGCCCTCCTTCAAAGTCATCAGCGAGCGAAATCCCGTCAATGACAACATCTCCACCAGACGGCTCCATCAAACCAACCATCATCCGAATCGTCGTCGTTTTACCCGCCCCATTCGGACCGAGAAATCCTGTAATTTGCCCTGGATATAACGCCAAATTCAAGTTATCAATAATCTTTTTCTTCCCAATCGTTTTCGATAAATTCTTCAATTCTACTACTGGTTTCATTTCCACATCAACTTCCCTCCCGAAACAATGACACCATCCATGAGGTGGCATCTTTCCCATAGGTATCACGGATCGTATCCACCGACTCATGCGCGATCTTCCGACTCCCCTTTAATACTACGATTTCATCGAGCAATGGTTCCACTTCTTTTAATTCATGTGTCGACATAATGACCGTTTGCCGCTCTGTGTCTGTAAAGCGAATCAGCCCTTTCGCGATGTCATCTCGTACCATCGGATCGAGGCCAGAGAACGGTTCATCCAATAAATAATAATCCGCTTCCCGTCCAAGTGTCACCGCGATTTTCACTCGACCACGGTTCCCCTTCGACAAATTTTTTATTTTCGAATCAAGGGATAGATTGAGAAACGCCGCTATTTCCTTCGCCTTCGTAGGATTAAAATCAGCAAACTGTGACTCGTAAAATGCAAATAGCTGTTGCACCGTAAAATACGGATAAAACAAATCCGCATCCGGCATATATGCAATATTCGTAGCCACCTTACGCGTAATACGACTTCCGCTAAACATCGCAGTTCCCGAATTAGGTGTCAACAAGCCCGCCATCAGTTTCAAAAGCGTCGTCTTGCCACTGCCATTCTCCCCGACAAGACCGATGATTTTTCCCTGCGGCACTGCCAGTGTGATATTCTCAAGCGCCTTGCGCCCACCATACTTCTTATAAACATTGTTCAACTCAATCATTTTTTCCACCCCGTTCCTGTAAGTGCTCCACGATTTCAAACGTCGTAAAACCAAGCGCCTCCACACTTTGAATAAAAGACGTCACCAGCTGTTCTTTCATGTCGTCCCGGAGCCTGGCAATCTTCACTTCATCCTCCGTTACAAAGGATCCCTGCCCCCTCTTCGTTTCCGTGATTTCCATCTGCTCCAGCTCCTTATAGACGCGCTGCATCGTATTGGCATTGACACCGGCTTCCATTGCATACTCACGAACGGACAGCAACTTCTCACCAGGCTTCAACGTTCCTCGAATAATATCGCCCGTAATTCGGTCGATGAGCTGCTGATATATTGGCTTGTCTGGAAGAAAATCTATGCCCATCGCTTACAACCTCACTTTCTTTTCGAACAGAACAGCCCCACCGAAGAAGAAAATCGATGTGAAAGCCCCATAAAGCAATACACTACCCACCGTCAAAATAGCACTCTCGGGTACTAGACTAGCCAAAACAAAGTCGGGCTCATACAGGTTTGGGACAGTGCCTGCTGCTGTCCGCACACCATAAATCGGCCCGGTTTCTCTCAACACTTGAAGCCAATCCATACTCCAAATCACTGCCCAAATCAAAGTACTCAGCGGGAACAAAGCAACCGTAACAATGATAGATATTTTACCTATCCATGACTTCAACACTAGATAAACTTGCATGAAAAACAATGTAATCACGATAAACAACAAGCTATTTAATGTGACTGTAATGATCATCGACAGCACCAAAAGCAGTTCACCCAAAACCGATAAGCCATCCCAATAGCCACCCACATAATTAAAAACTGCAATGACAATTCCGGTTAACAACAGCGAACAGGCTACAGCACTAGTCGCTACCACTACTTTCGCTCCAACCAGTTGTACATAAGGCGCTGGCGAATGTAGCCAAATATCTACCCTTGGCTTTTCACGACTGTAGCTTACCGCAACCAGAACAATCCCCATATACATATGAAGCTGAAACCATAATCCACTCGTCATAAAGGCATAAGAAGTTGCGTCATCTGCTACCCCTGCAAAAATATGACTATTATCTATCACCGCAATGCCTATATTGACGATAATCAGTGCAATCGCAAACCACTTCACAAGCGACCACTCTTTGCGAACTAACCCTCCCCATCTTTTCATGCGCTTTACAACCTCACTTTCTTGTCAAACAAGACGATTGCAACGACGAATGCCAAGAAGATGAAGAATGTATCAAATACAATTTGCCCCGTATAAAAAGCCGTACCGGTTACTTCAAAATAACCGTTTCCAACATCTAGTTTAGGATTTTTTAATCCTAATAAGTCAATCGGTCCAACTTTAACCACCTTATCGTATAAATCCGAACTCCTTATTCGTTCAACTGCCCACGATAAAATGAAAAACAAAATAATCGTAACAACAATTGAAAACCCTTTAATGGATGGCTCCATCAGGCGATACAGCACCCAGAAAAAGAATCCTATGCACAGGAGTGAAATCGAAGCGATAAAGGATACCATGAGAAAAATGACTCCGTAAAACAACAAGGCATTGAACGTTAGAATAGATTGTGCTGAAAATGCATAATGTAGCGCGAGAACAACCGTAGCAATCAGTAAGCCACCAACACCTATCAACAATGCAAACACCACTTTGGATCCAATCAATTTGACAATAGATGCATTCGAATGAAGCCACACATCCGGCCGCTTCATATCTCTTTCTAACATAATAAAAAAACTAACAACTGGCGAAGCTACACTTGCGACCGCCCACAAAAAACAAATGACCAATGCCACCTCAAAAACCTGCGTTCCCGTTCCCAAAAATCGAGTTATAAGTATTGGAAGAAACAACATCGTAGCAACTGCAAATAGCCCACTCACAATCAGCGGTCTCTTCATCACCACCCACTCTTTCCTCAACAAGCCATTCAACTGCTGCATAAGCATACCTCCTGTTCATATCGGTGTATTAGTTACATAGTACACTATATACACAAAAATTGTAAAGGGATTTGTTGAGATGAAACTTTCTAGCATAATTCGTGTATAATAAAGGTACTATAAGATGATTGGAGGGTATAAGATGATTATCAAATCTTCTACAACATTACGCAATGACTACAATTCAATTTCACAATTGGTTCATGAAAAGGGCGAACCTGTTTACATTACCAAAAATGGCGAGGGCGATTTAGTTGTGATGAGCATCGATGCTTTTCATAAGAGAGAAGCTATCCTTGATTTGAAAGAAAAACTCCTTTTTGCAGAAGAACAAAGATTATCCGGTCAAGCAACAACTTCCCTTGACGACATTCACAAGCGATTAAAAGGCAAAATCAATGGCTGAATACCATATTGAACTTTTACCTGCTGCAACGACTGATCTTGAAAATATTTTCGATTATATTATGTTAGAAAATCCCTCCGCAGCTGAACGGCTGTTAGATACAATTATTTCCTCATTAGAACGATTAGAATTCTTCCCTAATTCAGGTGTTAGAATTTCACATCGTTCACTAGCCCATTACCATTTCCGAATGATTGTCATCGAACCTTATATTGCTTTTTGCAAAGTTGTCGATGAAACTGTTTACATCTATCGGATTTTGCATGGTGCACGAAACTACATCCAACTTCTAAAACCTAGCGAATAAGCCTATCTTATCCTTCAGTATCCAAAAACGGTCATAGTGTTCCGATACATGGAAGACTATACTAAAGATACAACGTTCAAAGGAGAGATCGACAATGAGCAAATTCCTGACAGGTATTGATCACATCCAAATTGCAGCACCCCCAGGTTCCGAAGAGACCGCAAGACAGTTTTACGGTGAGTTGCTCGGTATGGAAGAAATTCCGAAGCCTGAAATTTTGCAAGCACTCGGTGGCTGTTGGTTCATTTGTGGCTCTCAAGAGGTCCATATTGGTATTCAAAACGACTTCATTCCAGCGAAAAAAGCACATCCAGCATTTACCGTCAATGCACTTGAACAATTAAAATCACGCTTGCAACAGGCGGATTATTTAGTGAACGACGACCTCCCCATCGCTGGGCGATCTCGCTTCTTCACGCATGATCCGTTCGGTAACAAGGTTGAATTTTTAGAGTTTGACAAGGAGCAATGAAGGTCCCGTAATTGATTAAATGAAAGGATGTATCCTATGTACACTAACTTACAAGAGCTAACGCAACATATCGTCTTTCATTACTTCGCAGAAATATCGGCTATTCCAAGGGGTTCTGGCAACGAGCAAGCGATTAGTGATTATTTGGTGCGCTTTGCAAAGGAACGTAACTTAGAGGTCATTCAAGACGAGGCATTTAATGTCATCATCAAAAAAGCGGCAACAGCTGGCTATGAAAATGCCCCAACGGTTATTATTCAAGGGCATATGGATATGGTTTGTGAAAAAAATGAGAGTACGGTCCACGACTTTACCAAAGACCCTCTCCAACTACGAATTATTGGGGACATGCTATACGCGACAGACACAACATTAGGTGCAGATAACGGCATTGCCGTTGCTTACGCATTAGCATTATTAGACGCAACCGATATTCCACACCCTGCTCTCGAAGTCGTCATTACGACGGAAGAGGAAACGACGATGAACGGCGCGATTGCTGTAGATGCTAGTCACTTCACAGGAAAGATCTTCATCAATCTAGATTCTGAAGAAGATGGCAAGCTACTCGTTAGTAGTGCAGGAGGCGTGCATGTTACGCAAGTATTGCCGATTGAATGGGATAACGCATCACAGGAACAGGTTGCCTATCGCCTTCAAATCAAAGGGTTAAAGGGCGGTCACTCTGGTATCTTGATTGATAAAGGCAGAGGGAATTCTACTAAATTATTAGGAAGATTATTACATGATTTAGCTAATGAAGTACCTTTCGACATTCAACAAATTGCAGGTGGCTTACAATCAAATGCGATTCCTCGTGAAGCACAAGCCATTATTTTCATTTCACCAAATGATATCAATAAGGTTAACGAAAAAATCGTGCAGTGGGAGCAAATTTTCAAAAATGAGCTTCAGCTAGCAGATCCTGACGTATCCATTAGCATTGAACAAAGTGATAGCCACTCGACCGCTGTTTTTTCAGCAGAAACAAAGCATAAAGTAATTACTGCTTTATTGCTCATTCCACATGGTGTCCAAGCGATGAGCATGGGCATCGAAGGACTCGTTGAAAGCTCAACAAATTTAGGCGTCGTTACGACAACTGATACAACGATACAATTTGAAAATGAAATTAGAAGTTCTATCAAAAGCGCAAAAGCCCATATGGTGGCGCAAGCCACATCACTAGCGGACATGCTTGGTTGCGAAGTCTTAATTGACGCGGATTATCCAGAGTGGCCCTACAACCCTGACTCACAGGTGAGGAAATTATTCGAAGTGACGTATAGAGAAAAATATGGCAAAGACATTGAGGTGATTGCCGTGCATGCCGGTATTGAATGTGGGGTCTTTATCGAAAAGATTCCTGGACTCGATGCCGTTTCACTTGGACCCGATATGTTTCATGTACACACGCCTGACGAACATGTTAGTATCCCTTCGACCATTAATAACTGGGAGTATTTTATTTATACGTTGAAGAGAATGAAAAAAGATTAATCAGGAGCTCCCATTCAAAAACGCCAAGTTTAGAAGCACTTGGCGTTTTTTCATTTTAAGCCTCAATAATTTCCCTCTCCTGCACATCAAGTCGTTCCAGTTCATGCGTCAGTTCGGCACGTTTTCTAGTAAGATGATCTTGTACCCGCCGGACATCCTGAAGCACTGCATGAAGCTTGCTTTTGGCGTCCGTAATCCGCGAATGAACCGCCCAGTCCGAAAAGATATTATCAAAAAACACATCTGTGAACGTGAAAATATCATTGTTATTGACGATGAATGATTCGGTTGCAACGTTTTGGACATCCATCAGCTCTGTTTCAAAATGACGAAGTGCCCGTTGCGCACGATGAACATGGTCATCCGAGCTATTGATTTCGGAATACTTCAATGCTGATACAATCAATCCCCCGCCTAAAAATGTGTCCCACATCGATAACCCTTCTGCTGAACTAAGACTATCGAGTGCCGCATCAAGTGCACGAATTGCTTTATTTCCCGCATCGCTGGCTTCATTCATTTCACGCATGATTGAATGGAGCCTGACCCTGTCATCCGCAATCTTTTGTAATGTTGCATTGGCAACTGAATCATTCCGCCGAATCCATGCCTCCTTTTCCTTTAGAAAATCTGCCCAATCCTCCTCAATATATGCGAAATCTGGATTCTTCATCTCCTCATGCAGACGCCAAGCTTCCGCCTCCATATCCGTCACCGTTTTCTCCGCGTCATTAAATTTCAATTCCGCTTCAGCCGCCTCAGCAATTTCCTTCTCCATCTGTTCATCCCATTTACCTGTCCACTCTTTGATTTTATTCGCAAAAGAAAATTTCCCAAGCTTCACAACATCTTGTTGCTCTTTCGTCAATTGTCTATGAAGCTCATCACGTAGCACAATGGCCTCCTTTAACTGAACCTCTGCCCCATCAAGTCGCCTTTTAATACGATTATACGCAGTCCGCCTCATCGTTAGATCCATTTGCCGTTCATGTATATCCTGCCTCATCGCCCACACCCCTTTTACCTATATACGGAAATGAATGGACGAAGTTTCACTCTATTCATAAAGATTCTTTGTCGAACATGTGTGGACAAATTTCTCTTCAAACAACCAAAGCGAAGTAAATTAGTTACCCACATGTGGATAATCAACCAATTCTCACTAAACAACAGCTTGTCCACATTCATATGTTGATTACTAGCAAATATGACTGAATCTGTTAGTAAGTCAGTGGGCGAAAACTATTTCTATTCGTACATTCCAAGGCTTATCCACATAAAGGCGTGTATAGTAGAGGTACTGTCACCTTATGAAAACATCTCTCGCAATCGGTAAACCGATGCACAAACAATCTTCACTGTCCCTTTTATTGCAAAATAAATAACCCTGAGCAAAGCGAATGGGCTTTGTTCAGGATTATTTATTTTACTTCCAAACTTCCTTTGCAACATCTACGATAAACTTTAATTTCTCCCATTGCTCATCTTCTGTCAGCTTGTTGCCATGATGTGTAGAAGCGAAGCCACATTGTGGGCTAAGGCACAGTTGTTCAAGTGGCACATACTTTGCCGCCTCCTGAATACGCGCTTTAATCGTTTCTTTGTCTTCTAGTTTACCGTCTTTCGATGTGACAACACCAAGGACGACATTTGCACCTCCGTTTGGTATATGGTCCAATGGTTGAAAGTCTCCTGAACGCTCATCGTCATATTCCAAGAAGAAGCCATCTACTTTTTCCTTCGCGAATAATGTTGGTGCAATCAGTCCATAGCTACCTTGGAATGCCCACGTCGATTGGTAATTTCCACGGCATAAGTGCGTTGTGACGATTAAATCTTCCGGCTTTCCTTCCAACACACCGTTGATGACACGTAAGGCTAGATCTATAAATTGTTCTCTTGTATAGCCTTGATCGCCGAACTGAAGATCAGGCGAAGAAAGTGCCGCAATGTAAACATCATCCAATTGTAAATAACGAACGCCCGCATCGTAAAAGGCTTTTAACGCATCTTGATAAGCTTTGATGATATCCACCGCATATGCTTCGTAGTCGGGATATACCGCTGCGTTGAAAATATCAGGATGGAATAATTGGTTCGGGCTCGGAATCGTTTGTTTGGCAACCGCACGACCATCGACAATTTTATTGAATTCGACAAAGTCCTTAATGAAAGGATGATCTGAATTAAATGAGATTTTTCCCGTTGTACGAATGTTGTAGCGTTCAGTTTCTACACCATCAAACTCATAGCCCGTTTCTGGCACATAACCTTCGATGCCATTTAGATGCTCCAAGAAGTCCAAATGCCACCATGTACGTCTAAATTCACCATCCGTCACAAGCTCCAAGCCGACTTCAATTTGCTTATCGACAACACGCTTAATTTCCTGCGTTTCAACTTCACGTAATTGTTGTGCTGTAAGCGTACCTTCTTTGAATTCTTTTCGAGCTTGGTGCAAATTATCTGGACGTAGTAAACTTCCTACGTGATCTGCTCTGAATGGCGCTTTCGTTACAGTAGTTGATGTATTTGTCATGGTAAATTCCTTCTTTCTATTTTTAGTAGTAAATGATGATCTTATAGTAAGAGCACAAATGAGTGCTGCTACTTGCTTATCTTGGGGCAGTATCGCGAATGAGCGTACTGTTTGATTAATCCATTCGACATAAATTCCCTCCCTATTTCCTTGAAGGTAACAGTCTCCAGATAGAACAAAAAAACCTCTTCTACAATTCAAGAAGAGGTTTTGGCAATTTCGCTTTTTGCTCTTCTTATCTTCAAGCTACAAGCAAAATGCTTCGGCTTCTGGAATTAGCACAGTACTAAAAAAGTCTGTTGCTGAGGTATCAAAGGGCCAGTCCCTCCACCTCTCTGGATAAGAAAGTTACGTATTCAGTTGGTAGCTCATACTTTACATGCCCCTAAATAGAATGTCAACAGGTAAAGTGAAAACTATTTTAAATTGACATACTATTCGTTCAGATTAATGCTTCATCTCACTCCGCAATTTCCGATGTTCACGACGTGCTGGTGCCGTGTCGAACAAGCTCTTTTCAACTTCCGTTTCCGGATAAATACCCGGCACTGGCGTAGGTTTATTGTTTTCATCCATAGCAACCATCGTCAAAAAGGATTCTGTTGTCAATTTCGTTACACCCGTTAATAGATTCATTGAATGGACAGATACGAAAACCTCCATCGACGTTCTTCCCGTTGATGTGACAATTGCTTCAAGCTCTAGCACATCACCGACACGTGCAGATGACATGAAATCAACTGAATCAATTGAGGCAGTAACAACTGCCGTATTTGAGTGTTTCATTGCCGTAATTGCAGCAATTTCATCTATATAGGCGAGGACCTGTCCCCCAAAAATCGTCTGAAGGTGATTGGTATCTGGCGGTAAAACTAGTTTCGTCTGGATTGTGCGCGATTGGCCCATAGGTCTATTTTCTATCATCGAATTCTCTCCCTAGTAACATTACTTGAATACAGTATACACCTAATCAGGCATTTTCCACGAACTGAAAACTGAAAATCGATTAGGGAGCTTTTAGTAACTGTCAAGATAAATCAACATGCCTTCCACCGCCAAAAAGGACACCCTTCGCAAGGGTGTCCTTTTAAACCATATCCGCCAGCAACGCATACACGCGCTTCATTTCTTCTTGCATCTTCCACTGGTCGACCGCCAGCCATCTGCAGTGAATTGCATTGCCTTCAAGCCTCGTTATACCGGCCTTCAATCCCTCTTCAATCCGCAACGTTTCCTGCAATGCGCGCACATCAACATCCTTGGCATTCGGCGAAACAAGCCAAATGGAACCGACATACATCGCTCCCTCAAGGACACCTATGCTACCAAGGTCAACATCCTGCGGTGCAAAATGTAGCGAGTCAAAAGCGATCAACTCATCCTCAACGAAAATCTTAAAATTCGACCGAAATGATTGATAATCAAATACCTCACCACGTTTTTCACGTCCAGGCGCGACAATCTCGCCCCATAATATCGTCGCATCATCCGCAACTCGTAGCGTTGTGTCCACTTGAAATTTCGCGTCAACAAATGGAATAAGCACCTCAGGCATCCACTCCAAACGCGAACGTTCCGCAAGGTCGACCTCGATTGTAAACAGGCATATATCACCCGTATGCGACGGATAGATTTTCAACGCCGATTGCTGCGTCAACCGTACTCGACTATCTGGTCCAAGCTTCACTGTAATATCATTGCGATCCCCCGATACCATCCCGCCAGACGACTCCATAATATAGACGGTCGCAGTCGGATCTTGTCCTTCGTACAATTCCCGACTCGCCTTCAACGGAGGCTGTTGGTAAACATGCGGCATCCGTGTAAAGCCTCTCCTTAATTCGAATGCCATATCCAGTTTCCCGTGATGGATGGCGCGGGTTGGTTTAAGCACCTGCACCTTCCAACAGCATACTGTGCTTGATCCAATCGACTACTTTATCAACATTTTTCTGCGTTCGTACATCCGTGAAAATATATGGACGACCATTACGCATTTTTTTTGCATCACTATCCATCAATTCAAGATCCACGCCAACATACGGAGCTAAATCAGTTTTATTAATTAATAATAAATCTGAGCGCGTTAATGCTGGACCGCCTTTACGCGGAATATCCTGACCTTCTGCAACATCAATGACATAGATATAACCGTCAACAAGCTCAGGGCTAAACGTCGCAGACAAATTATCGCCGCCACTTTCCACAAAGATAATATCCAAGTCGGCAAAACGGTTTTTCAGTTCATCTATTGCTGCAAAGTTCATCGAAGCATCTTCACGAATGGCTGTATGCGGGCAACCTCCCGTTTCAACACCTAAAATGCGGTTCTCTTCCAACACACCACTATTTATTAAAAATTGAGCGTCTTCACGTGTGTAAATATCATTCGTAATGACCGCCACATTATAGTCTTTATGCATCACACGTGTAAGTTGGTCGACGAGCGAAGTTTTGCCCGATCCAACTGGTCCACCGATGCCAATACGTACTGGTTTCATAAAATAACTCCTTCCAAATCAAGAAATAAACAACCTCGAAAACAAATATTCATGCCGCATTGAAGCGAGCTCAATGCCAAGTGCATTATTGCTAATATCGGCTAACTTCAACGTTGACACTAATTCCGCCGCCTTCGTCACCTGTTCAATCAAAGCATATGTCACTTCCACGCCCGTCGTTTGCCCGAATGGCACCGCGCGGACTGCATTTTGAACAAGTCCATTAAGTGTGGCAAACAAATACATCATCACTGCCTGATGCATACTGACGCCAGTTGTCGCGCTATAAATCCCATAGAGAATAGCGTAATGTCCTTTAATCTCTTTCCTTTCAATCCGAGCTTGCCACTCAGCAAGAAACACATCCGTGCCAAGTGGAGACACAGTTTTAATGAACTGTCTGCCAAGATTGACACTCGCTTCGCGTGATTCCTTCGCCAGCTTCATGGCTCCGCATAATTGCTCCAAATAGAGAAGCTGCTCAACATCTTTTTTCTGAGCTGCCGCATATGCTTCCTGTATTAAAATCGCATCCCCACGCACCAAATTATGAAAGAGAAACGAGGTACAATAAGCAATCAAATCCTCTTTTGTTCGGATGATATCTTCTTGGATGTACGTCTCCATTCCATACGTCTGTGTAAAAGACCCAATTGGAAATGCAGAATCGTGAATCTGCATTAACCGTAAAAGGGCAAGATCAGTGGGAATGTCCGCGATATTTGAATGGTTGTTTGAAGCGTCTTTCCGTTGTTTCATATGCAACACCCACTTCATCTAACAATTTATTCAATGTGTGGTCTGCCCGCACAATGACTTCGTTTTCTTCAATTAATGCTGGAGTATGGCGATTTCCAAGTTCGAAAGCCGTTTTCCCCATCTCCGTCATATCTTTCGGGCTAATAACGATGACTGGCTCCATTTTTGTGCGAAGTGCGATACGACGGTCGTCGTCTTCAAATAAGATATCACCATATTGAAGTGGCTCTTCCTGGTCAATTCTCAGTGCGATATCTGTCCCTTGATCCGTTTCAGTACGCAGAATGCGCTTGCTCAATTCCTCCCAGTCAAGCTCAATCCACTCCGTCTTTTTTCCTTCAATTTCTTCGTGATGTCCCACATTACCAATTATTTTTTCAATAAGCATTTGTTAATCTCCTTTTACTTAAAATAAGAAGTATCGCTGCGCCATCGGAAGTACACTTACCGGTTCGCAAGTCGCCAAGACACCGTCAATTTTCACTTCATATGTCTCTGGATTGACGTCGATTTCAGGTGTTTCACTATTATGCTTCATGTCTGCTTTTCCTATGTTACGGCAGTTTTTCACCGTACCAATCATTCGCTGTAAACCGAGTTTTTCTGGAAGACCTTCTTCCACTGCAATTTTCGGTAAAAATGTCATTGCTGCATTTTGTGGCCCTTTACCATGAAAACCATACATACGACGACCCATCATCGGTTGCGGTGTCGGAATTGAAGCATTCGGATCACCTGTCATAGCGTACACTGCGATTCCGCCTTTAATCACAACTTCTGCTTTGACGCCAAAGAATGCCGGATCCCATAAAATAATATCCGCAAGTTTTCCTTCTTCAATAGAACCAACCTCATGACTAATGCCGTGAGCAATCGCTGGGTTAATGTTTAATTTTGCAATATAACGTTTCACACGATAATTATCATGATCTTTTCCTTCGTCTTGTGGAAGAGGACCACGCTGTTTTTTCATTTTATCAGCCGTTTGGAACGTACGAATCGTCACTTCACCGACACGGCCCATCGCTTGTGAATCTGAGGACATAATACTGAGAATCCCCATATCCTGCATGATGTCTTCCGCCGCAATTGTTTCAGGACGGATACGCGAGTCAGCAAATGCCACATCTTCTGTTACATCGTGTTTCAAATGGTGACAGACCATCAGCATGTCTAAATGCTCGTCTATCGTATTTGTCGTAAACGGTTTTGTTGGATTCGTCGATGCGGGTAAAATGTTCGAATATCCCGCCAATTTCAGCTGATCCGGTGCATGTCCGCCCCCTGCTCCTTCTGTATGGAAAATATGAATGACACGGCCGTCAATCGCCGCAATCGTATCTTCCACAAAACCTGCCTCGTTGAGCGTATCAGAGTGAAGCGCGACCTGAATATCATATTCATCCGCCACCGTTAGACTCTGATCGAGTGCAGCGGGAGTCGCACCCCAGTCTTCATGTATCTTCATGCCGATTGCACCAGCCTGAATTTGTTCAATAATCGGCTCAGGAACAGATGCACTTCCTTTACCAAGAAGACCGACGTTAACTGGTAAATCTTCAACCGCTTGCAACATCCGGTGAAGATGCCATACACCCGGCGTGACACTCGTAGCCTTCGATCCCGCTGCCGGGCCCGTCCCACCACCGATAAATGTCGTCGTTCCAGCATTCAGTGCTGTTTCAACCTGTTGAGGACTAATGAAGTGAATATGTGTATCAATGGCACCCGCTGTCGCGATTAAGCCTTCACCCGCATACACTTCCGTTCCCACGCCAATAATCATATCCTGATCAACGCCATCCATCGAATTCGGATTACCAGCCTTACCGACCCCAATGATACGACCATCTTTAATTCCAATATCTGCTTTGACAATCCCTGTGTAATCAATAATCATGACGTTCGTAATGACCGTGTCTAGCACACCTTCATCACGTGTGTTTTTACCATTCTGCCCCATCGATACACGCAGAGATTTTCCACCGCCAAAAACACCTTCATCACCGTAAGTCGTATAATCTTTTTCAATTTCAATCCACAAGTCTGTATCTGCAAGACGGATTTTGTCACCGACTGTCGGACCGAACATTTTTGCATATTGCTCATGTGTAACCTTCATTTGTCCTCCGCTCCTTTAAAACCGCCCTCTATTGCCTTGTCCAAAATTTCATCCTTATTATGCGTCGAGCCTTCCGTCAACTTATTCAACCCAAACACATGGCGTTTTCCGCCGAACTCCGTCAGCTCAACTTCCTTCTCTTCACCTGGTTCAAAACGCACGGCTGTACCAGACGGAATGTTCAAGTGCATCCCAACCGATTCCTCACGATCAAACGTCAGGTATTTATTGACCTCAACAAAGTGAAAGTGGGAACCCACCTGAATTGGGCGATCGCCTGTATTTGCGACGCGAACCGTTTTTACTGGACGCCCAACATTAATTTCAATCACGCCTTCTGCTGGCCTAATTTCTCCTGGAATCATGGATGAATCCTCCTTTTATTGAATTGGGCGATGGACCGTCACAAGCTTCGTCCCATCTGGGAATGTACACTCAATCTGCACGTCGCTAATCATATCGCCAACGCCTTCCATAACATCGTCAACCGTCAACACCTGTTTGCCTTCACTCATCAGCTGTGCAACCGTCTTACCATCGCGCGCGCCTTCCATGATGAAATGGCTAAGTAATGCCATCGATTCTGGGTAATTTAACTTAACCCCTCGTTCCTTCCGCTTAAGCGCGAGTTCTCCCGCCACGTGAAGAAGCAATTTCTCCTGTTCAACTGGTGATAGTTTCAATTCAAAGCACCTCATTTTTTTGTGTGATAAATAAACCAAACTAATTCAAATTAGACAGGCTTCCTTATTGCGTATTCCTAACTCTCTTTGTGTTTTATAATTACTGCAAGAACATACAGCGTAGGACGAGCGTCCCATCGGTTGGGGCCCATTTACAGTGGGCGGAAGAAGTTTTTTGTCGAATGATGTCGGAGGTTGTCGTTGACTATCTAATTATAAAGTATTTCATTTGTTTCTTCAACATTCCAACAATTCGAGGCGAAGTTACAAATAAATAAAGACACTAATTTTATGGATTCATACTTTATTAATCTACCCATAAGCGAAATTTTTCAAACAAAAAAAGCCATCTCTATATGCTGGAAATGGCTTCAAAAAATCATATTTCATAACGGCGAACTGCACAAAGATTACTCTCTAGGCTCGATCCTTTTAGCTTAATCACTTCCACTGATTTCCCCGTGCAATGTGAATGCAGCAATAGGCCATTTCCCGCGTAAAACCCGACGTGTCGAACATCTCCTTGTCCTTCATCAGCGAAAAAAAGAAGATCTCCCTTTACCCAACATGCTGGATTATCCATCGGAATTCCCTTGCCTCCACACACTTGATCACTAGCATCTCGCGCAATTATATAGCCACAAGCCCTCAACATATTGTAGGTGAAACCGGAGCAGTCATAGCCGTATGAAGATGTCCCGCCCCAAAAATAGGGTAGATCGAGGAAAGCAAAACCCTTATGTACCGCTTCGGCCGCGGACCTTTTAGGAAATCGGTGAATGGACGGTGCTATCTCCACATCATGCTTCGACAACAACGCATCGCCGTCTGGTGTACTTACACACACATACTCACCTGCTTCATCCTTATAAGGCAACACTGTATTGAATGCAATCACGCTAGTTGGTGAGCCATCTGTATGCCAGAGCTGCGCTTTCCCAGCTATCACTTTGGCAAATCCTTGCGCATGAATGGGTTTCGCTTCCTTCAATTGCACAAGTGGCACCCATCCCGGATAACCACGTACATCCTTTTTCGACGGCTGCCAAACAGCAATGATTTTCGCCCAATCTCCGTGAATACCTTCGACAATAACCGGCTCGCCATATAACAGCTGTGTCTGTACACGATTTCCTTCAAACAGGTCTAGCCGTACTTCAAATGTCAGCTGCTCCAGCCATTTTGTTAATTGAACTGGATTCCCTGTCCCTGCCTGGTCAATCGTTCGCGATGATTCAGGTGACGTCCACACTGTCGCTACCGGGACCGCACAATACCACGTGTTCACTTTCTCCGCTCTCCTCTCAATGAACCCTCATACCAGTGCCGTAAAGCCAGTTTCAATCAGCTGTCAAAAGCTAATCAGTAATCGATAAAATTCACTCCGCCTATTACTTATCACTCTACGCCTGGCAAAATGGTCAACGTCCGATTATCCGCGTCGAGCCTTGCCTCCACACCAAGTGGTATCGCAAAATGCGGCTCGCAATGACCGATTTTGAACCCTTTCACAACCGGCTTACCAAGGTCTCGCAAATAATGGTCAATGACGTCATCAAGTGTTAGTGATTCGTCCTGATCTTGTGGTGCGGCATCCGCAAAATCACCAATCATAAATCCTGCTGCAGCCTCTAATTTACCCGCCAATCGCAGCTGATTGAACAAACGGTCAACTTCATAGGGCTCCACACCCACATCCTCCACCAGCAGCAATTTACCTTTCGTATCCACTTCAAATTTCGTACCAATGCCACTTGCCAATAAAGACAAATTTCCACCAACTACTTCACCTTGTGCTATACCACCAGATACTGTCTCAAGGGGTCCAATCGCTTCTGTGTAATGAAGTTCAATTGGCTCAAATAACTGTTGAAACATTTTCGCAGACAATTCATGGAACGAGTCTTTCGCAACATTCGTCGCCAGCATTGGGCCATGGAACGTCACAAGATTAGAATACAATCCCATCGCAGTATGCAAAAATATAATATCACTAAATCCCCAAAATACTTTCGGATTTTCCCGCATCAGTTGATAATCAATTTTATCGGCAAAGCGCGCTGAACCGTAACCTCCTCTTGCACAAAAAATCCCTTTAATCGTTGGATCGGCGAACATATCTTGCAAATCATTCAAACGTTCCTCATCCGTTCCAGCTAGATAACCGTTCACATTTTTCACGCTGTTGCCAAATCGCCATTGCAACCCTAAACTCTCCAAAAATGCCAACGAACGATTTAATCTTTCTTGATTCGGCGGACCTGCCGGCGCAATAATACCAATCGTATCCCCTTGTTGTAAACGCTGTGGTCGTATTTTCACTATCTTCTCTTCCCCTCTATATGACAAATCGTATTTCTTATGATAACTTAGCCATCTTAAGTTTATCATACGCAACATGCACACATCATTATGCCAACACTAAAATCTGTTACGTCCGCTGGAGGCTGACGCTTCGCTTTCCATTCAATCGAATTTGCTAAATAAAAATAAAAATCTGTGAGGGAAATACTCCCCCCACAGATTTTATAAAAACTTATTATTCAGCAATCGGTGCATCAGCAGTTACTTGAATATCATTTAAATATAGACCTGTTCCATCACCAATCGCATAGTTTTGTACGCGATTATTAACCGGTACAACTAGTGAACGGTATAGCGTCGGGAACACGGGAACTTCTTCAACCATCAGTTGTTGCCACTCATTGTAGATTGCTTTACGCTTTTCTACGTCAAATGCTTCTTCAGAAATACCTGCCGCTAGTAAACTAGCATTTTCCTCGTTTTCCCAACGTGAGAAGTTATACAAAGCATTGTTAGCGTACAATCCGTTTGGATCTACGTCAATACCTACACCCCAAGCACCTGCATAAATATCAACAGCTGGATCGTCATTACCTTTGTTACCTACGCGATCATAGAAGCTATTGAACTCATGTAAACGGCCATCTAATAGTTCTACTTTCAAGCCTACAGCTTCCCATGCTTGGATATAATACTGCGCCAATGGCTCAGCAATATCATCACCTGACATAGAAGCATAAGACATTACTAATGGGTTACCATCTTTATCTTCACGGATACCATCACCATCAACATCTTTGTATCCAGCATCTTCTAGAATTTGTTTTGCTAACTCAGGATCATACGCAGCGCCTGGGTTTGTTGCATCGTGGAACTCTGGGTGGGACGGTGGGATTAGAGTTGTTGCTGCCCAACGTAGCCCGTGATAGAATCTATCACCTACTGCATTATTATCTACAGCGTGCCACATTGCTTTACGAAGATTTTTATCTGCCATTTTCTTCGTCGGATCATATTTTACAACTTTATTTTCAGCATCCCAAGTACCTAGTTTAAATCCAACATACGAATACGCACGGTCAATTGCACCAAGGAATTCGACGTTTGACATGTCAGCATTGTCTGGGTATTGAGTAACTGGGAAGTCACTCACTGTGTCTACTTCACCTTTTTTCAACGCTTGCACAACAACGTTCGGATTGATAACTTTTAATGTAACTGTGTCAAGCTTTGGAGCACCACGCCAGTAGTCTTCGTTCTTCGTAAATGTAACAGATTCACCAGGAGTAATTGTGTCTACTTTAAACGGACCAAAACCAATTGGATTTTGACGTACTTCTGGAGAAGAAGAAATGTCTTTTACCGCCATATCTCCAAAGATATGCTTCGCAAGTGGATACGTCCAAATTCCACCTGTGATCAACGACGGCGTTGCTTCTTTATACGTAATTTTCAATATTTTATCACTCACAACTTCAATACCAGAAATCGTATCTGCTGTACCAGCAATATATTCATCCATACCTTCAATGTTCGTTACATCTCCAGCACGCGGACCATCATATTCAGGATGTGCTATAACTTGGTGCGCAAATAACCAGTCTTCAGCTGTAACCGGCTGACCATCATGCCAGTTAACATTGTCTTTAATCGTGAATGTGAATGTTCTGTTGTCTTCGGATGTTTCATACGTTGCAGCACCATCATTTGTGTACACGTAGTTTTCATCCCATGTTAAGAATCCTTCGTCAAACCACTGAAGAACTTGTGCATCAGGATTACCTGAATAGAAGTTAAAGTTCAACGTTCCTTCAAATGCAGTATCGGAAACGAGTCCAAATGTAAATGAACCACCTTCGATTGCTGTTCCCTCATTTGTTTTAATGTTACTGAAATCATCAATTGAATAGAGTTTTTCGCCGCTATCCTCTTCTTTTTCTTTCTCCTCTTCTTTCGGCGTATCTGCCGGCTTGTCACCTGAATCTGCTGGCTTTGCATCATCAGTCTTATTGCACGCAGCTAAAGCGAGCAGCAAAACAAGTAGCATTGCGAACAAAATTTTACTTGCACTTTTCTTCCCTACCATATCAATCTCTCCCCTTTCTTATCCTCTTCTTTGCCTTGCGTCAGTCGCACGTTTTAACGCTTGACCGACATTATTTATACTCAACATCAGTACTAAAATTAGTAAAGATGCAGGCAACCAAATCCACCATCTAAATTCCAACGTTTGCGGGTTTCTTGCATAACTAACGAGTGTCCCGAGACTCGGTGTGCTTTCAGGAAAACCAAATCCTAAAAACGATAGGCCTGATTCCAATCCAATATTTGCTGCTAAATTCAAAGTCATAGAAACAATAATAATGGAGCTTAAATTAGGCAGCACTTGCGAAAACATAATTTTAAAATTCGAGGAACCAAGTGTCTTGGAAGCTTGAACATAGTCCAGCTCTCTTTCCTGCAATGCTTTCGATCTTATTAACCTTGCTTTTCCCATCCACAAAAAGGCCGTCATGATCAAGGAGAATGACAAAATCGAATATTTTGGCATAACAGATACAAATACAATAACAATCATCAAGAACGGTAAAATCATGAAAAAGTCTACTGTTCGCATTAAAACATTATCGACCTTCCCGCCATAATACCCCGAGATCAAACCAACCAAAATCCCGATGACGCCTGTCATGACTGTCACGAGAATCCCAATCGTCAGTGAATTCCGCGTCCCTATAATCAATTGTCCGAAAACATCGCGCCCACCATGATCCGTCCCCAGCCAAAACTGCTCGGATGGAGGCTTGTGAATAGAGAACAAATCAACTTTAACAATTTCACTTTGATCTAAAAATAGCGATATACCATAAACGAACGCCATAATCAGTATAAGAAAAACCAATGACACAAAGGCTAATTTATCGCGGACAATTTCACGCCAAATTATATGCCAACCAGATGGACTTCTATCATCACTATGGGTATTATCAGGTAATTGAGCAATTTTCATTTCCAACCTTAATCACCTCAAAGTCTATCGAGTTCTTATTTTATGCGAATACGTGGGTCCACAATACTTAAGATAATATCCGAGAGCAATGCACCTAAAATCGCAGCAACCCCAAATATGATAACCACGGCGGTCACTACGCTAAAATCGCGTAATGTAATAGATTCCAAAAATAGCCGGCCCATCCCTGGATATCCAAAGATACTTTCAATAAAGACCGTCCCGCCAATTAAACCCGTAATTTCATAGCCAAAGAATGCAGCAATTGGCAACAAGGAATTCCGTAAAATATGGCGGTTATAAACACGAGATTCAGATGCACCCTTTGCCCTCGCAGTGACAACAAATTCCTTCTGTTTTGTATCAATAATTTCACTGCGTAAATACTGAACGGTCGAAACCGTTGCAATCAGTGCCATTGACAAGGAAGGCAGCATTAAGTGCTGAAGTTTACTTACAACATATTCGAATGTCCCTGGTGTAAGACCAGGCTTTACACTCCCTCCAGTAGGGAACCAACCAAGATTAAAACCAAATATCCAAAGCATCACTAATGCAAATATGAATAATGGAGCAGCAAATCCTAAGTACGTATAACCCGTTATTAAACGGTCACCCCATGTATCATTAAAACGACCACTCGTAATCCCAAGAGGAATTGCGATCAAATACGTCAAGAATAATGTCATAAGTGACAACCAAAATGTATTGGTCATTCGTTGAGCAATTAATTCAGTAACTGGCATTTTAAAACGAAACGATTGTCCAAAACTTCCGTCTAGCACGATTCCTTTAATCCAATCCATATATTGGACATACCAAGGATTATCCAACCCCAGCCTTACGCGCTGAGCTTCCATCGCAGCTGGATCAATACTCGGATCAATCAAACCACTTAACGCATCCCCAGGCATCATTTTTGCCATTATAAAGACCAAAATACTTAGCAACGCTATTTGTGGAATCATAATTCCAATTCGACGTACAGTGAATTTCCACATACTATTCACCCTCTCCCAGGCAAAGCCACTAAATGTGTGTCCGATACCGGCTGTAAGTTATAGGCCAAGCCCAAGTCATCGAAATAATCGTTATAGGACTGCTCATACTCTTGTTTTACTTGTTGGCGGAACTGTGATTGTTGCGCACGTTTCCGAGGGTCAATATCGGGAATCGCCGCAACAAGCCGTTTTGAGTAAATATGCTGTGGATCGTTGAAGATATCATCTGGTGTGCCTTCCTCAACATAGCGTCCCTTATACATAATGCCGATGCGGTCACACATATGCCTAATAATTCCAAGGTCGTGACTGATGAAAAGATATGTTAGACCTAATTCCTTCTGAATCTCCTGCATAAAATTCAAAACCTGCGCTTGAACAGATACATCGAGAGCTGAAACAGGCTCATCCGCAATAATTAGTTTTGGTTTTAAAGCAACTGCCCGAGCAATTCCAATCCGTTGGCGTTGCCCGCCCGAAAATTCATGCGGATATTTATGTATACTTTCGGGACTTAACCCAACCAGTTCCAACAACTCTTGGACTCGCTTCTTTTCTTCACCTTTTGATAGGTTTTCATAGTTTCGAAGTGGCTCGGAAACAATATCAAATACACGTTTTTTAGGATTCAACGTAGAATAAGGATCCTGGAATATCATCTGGATATCACGGCGTGCATCCATTTTTGAACGACGTAAATCTGTAATATCCTGTCCTTCAAAAAGTACCTTGCCCGAAGTTATTTTATTCAACCCGATGATTGCCCGTCCAGTCGTTGTTTTTCCAGATCCCGATTCACCAACAAGCCCATAGGTTTTCCCCTTTTCAATCGAGAACGACACACCGTCAACTGCCCGAACGTGGTCGACAGTCCTGCCAAGTATGCCACCATGAATAGGGAAGTGGACTTTTAAATCTTTGACTTCAAGAAACGACATGGTGATGATCCTCCTTGCTGTTTTCAGGGAAGCTAAAATGCTGATAACAAGTACAACGTACAAAATGACCTGGACTGACTTCATGTAAAACCGGATTTTTTTCATGAGCTGAGCTATCAATCCATGGAATTCTCGGACTAAATCGACAACCTTCACGTTCCAGCTTCTGCAAGGAAGGAACAATCCCCTCAATGACATGGAGTTCAGATTGTATTTCATTCGCATGTGGAACAGAGTTCAACAATGACCTTGTATAGGGATGTAGAGGATTTTCGAATAATGTATAAACATCTGCCAGTTCAACAATCTGTCCTGCGTACATTACCGCTACACGGTCTGCCATTTCAGCAACAACTGCTAAGTCATGTGTAATCAGAATAATTCCCGCCTGACTGTCCTCTTTTAACTCCTTCAACAAATCAAGAATTTGCGATTGAATCGTGACATCCAATGCAGTCGTCGGCTCATCTGCAATGAGCAACTCTGGCTCATTGGCAATCGCCATTGCAATGACAACCCGCTGCCTCATTCCACCTGATAGTTCATGGGGAAATTGGTCATACGTAAATTCCGGACGGACAATTCCAACCTTTTGTAACAAGCTGATGACTCGCTCTTTCCGATCCTTTTTCGAAAGCTTCGGATTGTGAATATAAATAATTTCACCAATCTGCTCACCGATAATCATTAATGGGTTCAATGCGGAAAGTGAATCTTGAAAAATCATGCCCATTTCCTTACCACGCAATTTATTCAATTTAGCGGGTGAGATATTCGCAATGTTATGATTTTTGAAATGGATATTCCCTTCGACTTTCGCCTTGTTATGCAGACCCATTATCGAGAAAGCCAATGCACTTTTCCCACAACCTGATTCTCCAACGATTGCCAATAGCTCATTTTTTTCAACCGTTAACGATACGCCGTCAACCGCCGCATAATAGTCATCTTTAATCCGAAATGATGTGCGGAGATTTTCAATTTCCAATACTGGGTTTCCCAAGATGACTTCCTCCTTGCATTACGTTAACCACAAACTGTTAATAGCAAATTTTCTGATTAAATCATTTGCCCCAATATACTATACAAATTCTTGTATGACAACACTGTTTTTGTAGAATACCAAATTCATAAAATATTTCATATATGACAAACCGGTTACAAACCTTGCCATGAAAGCGTTTCACAAACCGTAATAATTCAAATAATACTTCGGAAAATAAATTAATTTTTTATTTTGAGGCACAAAAAAAGACTCCTTTTCGATTTGAAAAGGAATCCACTCGCCTGTTTTGGGATATAACATCTATCCATTTGTTGAGTTAGTTGCAGATGATGCTGCCATAGCCGCCATTGTCGCAGCCATCACAGCTTGTTGCGCCTGTAAAATCAATTCCACAGATGTTGCAAGGCTAACCATTGCCTCATCTACATTTTCCGTTAATTCATGCATGCTGTAGCCAATTCCAATCGACAAGGCCATCTCACGATTCCATCTAAATAACTTAGATTCTTCCAACGCCTTCGTCAATTCAACGATATTTTTTAGTTCAGTATCCGCAACTTCAAATACAGTCAGAAAACCAATCATCGGATAATGAACAGGGCGTACCTTAGTTTCTTGCTTGAAAAAAGCAAGTACCTCTACCGCACGGGATACAAGCATTGGATTAAATTCATTGTGTACATACGTCATAACCTGCGATAACCATTGTAGTTCATTGCCTGAACGGAATCCTTCCGTACGCAAAGCATCGTAATAGGTTCGCATCGACCTGGCATGTTCAACCGGATTAGCACCTCTTTTGCCGAGCAATACTGCATAAGCATAATCATCGTCAGACGTCAGAAAGAAATGTTGCTTTTTCATAGCATCGTATAGCTTCTTAGCTTGCCTTGCTTCAGTGTCATAGAGGTCTTGGTCGTTTGTCATCAGAAGTGCTGCCAAATACGAATGGATGGTGTTGCGAAAACCGACACCCTTTAATACTTGCTGCTTCGCAAATAAACGATCTACCTCTTCGTCTATCACGGTTCCGGGTTGATTGAGAAATGCGGCCATCATAGGAAGAAGATTGCCACGTAACGGAGAAAGCCAGCCCGTCCTACTTTTCAGTGCATCCATCGTTCGGTTTAAGCTAACCGCATCGAATTCGCGCTCGGACGTGACGTAATACGATGTAATTGTCAGTACAACAGCCTTATCTACCGACCAACCTGCCAATGATTTCACTTTGTCATATGTCGTTTCGACATCCTGCCTAATCACATACGCATCCAATCGGACCAACTCCTTTTATATATGTACGGCTCACAGAGAAAAAAGTTTCAACTAGAATCCTTGGATATTCAAATTTCTCTTGGCGAATGCAGTGATAATTGCTATGCTAACGATACTTTAAATGAATAGGATGATGTTAGAATGAGCGAGCTCAAAACAATTCAACGTACACATTCTTTCCAATCGAAAGCGATGTTACAACAACAGCTTCAAACACTTGGGATTCAGGCAGGTGATAACATCATCGTTCACGCTTCACTCCAGTCGATGGGCTGGATTGCCGGAGGCGCGCAGACTGTCGTTGAAGCATTGATGGAAACAGTCACTTCCGACGGAACAATCATTATGCCCGCGCAATCCGCTGATAATTCAGAGCCGTCTAATTGGAAAAACCCTCCTGTTCCAGAAGAGTGGTATGAGCACATCCGCCAATCTCTTCCAGCCTATGATCCACATCTTTCATCTTTACGCGGTATGGGAAAAATCGCAGAGTGCTTCCACCGTCATCCCGCAACCATTCGAAGTGCTCACCCTACCCACTCCTTTATGGCGTGGGGCCAACACGCAAAAGACTGGATGAACGGGCATTTCTTACATGACTCGTTCGGGATGACTTCTCCACTCGGGAAGATGTTTGGCACGGATGTAAAAATTGTGATGATTGGTGTCGATTACGATACTTGTACCGCCCTTCATCTAGCCGAATATCGTGCACCCGGGCTAACGACTTCCCCTGATGGCGCGGCTGTGTTGCTAAATGGCGAACGGGTCTGGGCTACCTACGACATGGCGCATTTGGACTCAGACTTTTTCCCAAATCTTGTCGAGGCGTTCACGGAGGTAAATCCTGAAGTAGGTATCGAGGGTTTACTAGGACTTGCCACCTGCAAAATTATGCCGATGACACCACTGATTGAATTCGGAACGGATTGGATTGCGAAGAAAAGAATGGCAGATGCTGCAGTTGAAGGTTAAAGTCGAGTGGGAACTGTGAGTTACACAGGGAGTGAACTCGACTACCTTTTTGACAAACTGGGCTACATCGAACGAAAACACAGCTACGCTCAAATTATTCCCAATAAGAAACGCCTCTCCATATACGGAGAGGCGCACTATCAACTATAAATTTCTTTTTCTGCCGCCTTCACCAAAGCTGCTACAGTTGGTAAATCACCACGGTGAAAAGCATCTACAATGGCACTTCCTACAATAACGCCGTCGGCAAAAGCACCAATCGACTGAACCTGTTCAGGTGTCGAAATACCAAACCCAGCCAGCACCGGGACCGGACTTACTGCTTTTAATTTTTCTAAATGAGCTTGAAGATCATCACTGAAGCCGTCTCTAACACCCGTAATGCCATTGACCGTCACTGCATAAATAAAACCTTCGCCCACGGCTGTAATTTTCTGTATCCTCTCCGGTGGACTCGTCAACGATACAAGTTGAATAAGCGCAATGTCGGAGTTTTCCAGTGCATCCTGTAGCAAATCACTTTCCTCGAGTGGTAAATCCGGAATGATAAGTCCACGAACACCGCTGTTGCTACAATCCTTGACGAATTCAGGAATTCCATAGCTTAAAATTGGATTCAAATAGCTCATGATGACTAACGGAACTGTCACTTCATCGATAAACAAAGTAAGTTCTTTCAACACCTTGCGGAGCGTTACTCCAGAGCTGAGTGCCCGTTCTCCCGCCTCTTGAATGACTGGCCCATCCGCCACTGGATCAGAAAACGGAATACCAAGCTCAATCGCCGTCACGCCTGCTTCCTGGAGGAATAAAATCTGCTCCTTCAAAGCCGTAAGTCCACCGTCTCCCGCCATAATATACGGAACAAACGCTTTATTTCCACGCTCGACACAAGCATTGATGGCATCCGATAGAATCGTTTTCGTCATTTCGCTCCACCTCCCAAAGCATCGCGCACTGTTTGAACGTCTTTGTCACCACGTCCCGATAGACAAATGACGAGTATTTCTTCCTCACTCATTTGTCCTGCTAGCTCAACCGCATATTGCACAGCATGTGCACTTTCCAAGGCAGGAATAATTCCCTCCAACTTTGACAGCAGCTGTAAGCCTTCCAATGCACCTGCATCCGTGACCGCGGTATACTTCACGCGTCCAATATCATGCAAATGACAATGCTCAGGACCCACAGCTGGATAATCGAGCCCCGCGGAAATCGAATGCGCTTCCTGTATAAATCCATCCTCATCCTGCAGAATATACATATACGCTCCATGCAAAACCCCTTCTTTGCCATCCGCAATCGCTGCCGCATGAAGCCCTGTTTCCAGTCCACTGCCTGCCGCTTCCACTCCATACAACGCTACTTTTTCATCGTCCAAAAATGGATGGAACATACCAATCGCATTGCTCCCCCCGCCAATACACGCTACAACTGCATCTGGCAGACGACCTGCTTTCTCTATAATTTGTCTTCTCGTTTCCACACCAATCACACGCTGGAAATCACGGACAATTTTCGGGAAAGGATGTGGCCCTAAAGCTGAACCCAAAATATAATGCGTATCCTCCACATTCGCCACCCAGTAACGCAATGCGTCATTGACCGCATCCTTAAGTGTTCCGCTGCCTTTATCAACCGAAACGACCTTCGCGCCGAGCAATTCCATTCGGAAAACGTTCAATTCCTGCCTGCGAATATCCTCTGCCCCCATGAAAATGACACACTCGAGGTCAAACAATGCACAAACCGTCGCTGTCGCTACTCCGTGCTGTCCAGCTCCCGTTTCCGCCACAATCTTCTTTTTGCCCATACGTACGGCAAGCAACGCCTGCCCGATGGTATTATTAATTTTATGGGCACCTGTATGATTCAAGTCTTCCCGTTTCAAGTAAATCTTGGCGCCACCTGCCTGCTTCGTCAGTCTCTCCGCGAAATATAGTGGTGTCTCCCGTCCTACAAAATCCGTTAAATAATGATTCACTTCATCCATGAAAGCTGGATCTGCGATTGCCTCGTCATACGCCTGCTCCAATTCCAGCAACGCCGTCATTAATGTTTCCGGCACAAACTGCCCACCAAATTTGCCGTACCGTCCTGCCTTCAATTCCTTTACCATCACAATCGCCCCTCATCCCTAACCGCTTGAATAAATGCACGAATCAAGTTGCTATCTTTTCGCTTCATAATTTCGACGCCACTCGACACGTCCACCATATACGGCTGTACTTTTCGAATTGCTTCTCCTACATTTTCCACATTCAATCCGCCTGCTAGAATAACCCGATCTGCCTGTATGCCGACATTGTTCATGAGCGCCCAATCGAAGGTCATGCCGCTGCCACCCTTATAATCCGTTCCAGGTGTATCAAACAAAAAATAATCCGCTTCATATTGTGTCGCCCGCCTCACATCTTCATCACTGTGAACTGATAGTACTTTAATAGAAGGAAGTCCGATTTTTTTGATGAATTCTGCGCTTTCATCTCCATGAAATTGGATAATATCGAGCGGTACTTGACGATGCGTTTCCTTGATTTCTTCAACCGATGCATTGACGAATACGCCAATTTTTAGAACCCCAGGTGGGATATCATGCGCCAACTTTTGCGCTTCCTCAATCGTCACGCGTCGACGACTCGGAGCGAATACGAAACCAATCGCATCTGTTCCTGCATCAACAGCTACTTTGACATGCTCCTGCTCCATCAATCCGCAAATTTTTACTTTCGTCATCGAACCACCCCTTGCGTAGCCACTTGTAAGGACTGAATAGCCTCCGCGACCGAGTCACTACGCATCAATGATTCACCAACAAGCACTGCGTTGGCACCAGCTTTCGAGACGCGTAATGCGTCTTCTGCCTGCCAAATACCGCTTTCACTAATGAGGACACGCTTTTCATGGAATGGAAACAGCGCTGCAATTTCTTCTGTCCGCTGCAAATCCACCTCAAATGTACGCAAATCACGATTATTGACACCAATTAGCTTGGCATCTAGTGCAAGCGCACGTTTCAATTCCATCTCGTCATGCACTTCTACGAGCACTTCGAGATCAGCTGCCACAGCATAGGAATATAGTTCGGACAATTTTTCGTCAGTAAGTGCCGCAACAATAAGCAAAATTACTGAGGCACCCGCATTTTTCGCCTGATCAATCTGTACAGTGTGGATCATGAAGTCCTTACAAAGCAGCGGAATTGAAACAGCATCCGCAACGGCCGCCAAGTCTTCAAATGAACCCTGGAAGAAGTGAGCATCTGTTAGAACTGAAATACATGCTGCATCGGATTTTTCGTAAATAATTGCTTGTGCCACAGGATCAGCACCCTCAGCAATTAACCCTTTCGAAGGAGAGGCACGCTTCATTTCCGCAATGACCTGCAAATGCTTTGAGTGATATAACTTGTCGAATAAAGATGGACGTGATGGACGGCTTACTTGTTGGATAGTTTGTTGTGTCAGCAACTGCTGCACTTCATGCTGCTTTTGTTGTAGAATTTTATCTAAAATAGTCATTTCGCCATCGTCCTTTCCCCAATTTTTTCGCTAAATGCTACGACTGCTTGTAATTTTTCTAGCGCCCTGCCCGATATAATGCTATCCGTCGCCAGTTTAACGCCTTCTTGTATCGTTCCTACTTGCCCATTCGCAAACAAACCGATGCCGGCATTGAAGACAATCGTATCGAAATGTGGACCGCGTTGCCCTTGAAAAACAGTACGGATAATGGCTGCATTTTCTTTAGCATCTCCCCCACGAATAGCTGACGCAGGAGCGGATGTCAATCCAACATCCTCTGCAGTTAATGAAAACGGAATCAGATCTCCCTTATCCAGTAGCACGAAAATATTTTGTCCTGCGAGCGACGCCTCATCCATACCACCTGCACCCGATACGACAATCGCGCGTTCCCTACCAAGCATTCGTAAAACCGTTGCATAATCCATCGTGAAATCTGGACGATTAATGCCTGTAAATTGTGTTTTCAACGGAATCGGATTGGTCAAAGGACCGACCAAATTGAAAATAGTTGGCTTACCAATTTGTTGTCGAATGGCGCCAATTCGTTTCATTTTCGGATGAACTTGTGGCGCATGAAGGAAAGTGATACCTTCTTGGCGAAGCAATTCAGCCGTTTCTTCCTTACTGAAATCAGAACGAATTCCGAGTTCTTCTAGCACATCAGAACTGCCCGCCGCACTGGAAATTTTTCGATTGCCGTGCTTGGCAACCAATGCACCTGCGCCCGCTAATACAAAGGCTGATGCTGTACTAATATTAAAGCTGTTCAAACCGTCTCCACCTGTTCCACAGTTATCCATGTAGACACCTTCAGGAACGGACAGTTGAACAGCGTGTGATTTCATCACAAATGCAAGAGCCGCCACCTCATGGGCTGTCTCTCCTTTACGTGACAACGCTACGAGGAAGTCAACAATATCCTTTGAATCCGTCTGTTCATCAAAAATTAGGTTGGCAGCATCCAACATTTCTTCATACATCAAATGGTTCCCCAACTCAACTTTGCTTACAATCTCTCTCATCTCAATCTCTCCTCTACTCAGCTAAACTCGGTGACTAGTTCAATTTACAACTTCTAACAACGAACGGGCTTTATTGACCGTCTCCATGTATTCTGCCGTCGGATTTGACGCTGCAACAATGCCTGCACCTGCCTGCACATATGCTTTGCCATCCCGTACAATCATCGTACGAATCGTTAACGCAAAATCCATGTTGCCATTAAAACCGATATAACCAATAGCCCCCCCATAAATGCCTCTATCCATTTGCTCTAATTCATCAATCAATTCCATCGCGCGTGTTTTCGGCGTTCCTGTTACTGTGCCCGCCGGTAAACATGTACTTAATGCATCTAAAGAATGAAGCACTGGCGATAAGGTTCCTTCTACTTCAGACACTAAATGCATGACATGCTCATAACGCACCACTTCCATGTAGCTCGTAACGGCAACCGAGTCTGCCACACATATTTTCTCCAAATCATGGCGTCCCAGCTCCACCAGCATATCGTGTTCCGAAACCTCCTTTGGATCTGCCAGCAATTCTTTTTCAAGTACCACATCTTCAGCCTTGTCTTGACCTCGTCGCCGTGTCCCCGCAATCGGGTTCGTCATCACTTTGCCATTCGACACACGGACCAGGCTTTCTGGCGATGTCCCCACCACGACATGATCATCGAATTCCATATAGTACATATACGGAGATGGATTGCGCTTTCGTAGCTTGCGATACAGTGAAAATGGATCTCCTTTGAAATCCGCTACCATTCTTCTCGACAACACAACTTGCTCGACTTCACCGTCTTCGATATAGCCTTTTGCCCCGCGAACTAAATCTTCAAACTGCTGTTGCGTTACAGAACTGGTATAGTCAGAGATTTCAAAAGTAGAATCCTCCTTTTCCGGACCCACCAACATACTTTCTGCTAACGCATCCAAATCGGGCACGCTTTGTACCTCATTAATTTCCGTATGCAACAGCGTCACCTCGCTCAACACATGGTCAAACACAATGATTGTTTCGTAGACATTAAAGTTGACATCTGGGAATCCCAAATCCTCTTCTATACGACGGCCACCTTCCCGCGCTGCCCCATAACCGACATAGCCAACCGCTCCACCCGTAAACGGAAAGTCGATATCATCCGTAATCTGCGGCATCAAGCGTTTCAACAGCACAAACAAATCGCCCTCATGGCTATATTTCTTACCCGTCGCGTAGACATGCTCTTCAATCCTGCCGTCCCGTCCGCTATAGCACTTCAACGGATCCATACCTAGAAACGAATAACGCCCAGATCCTTCATGCTTCGAGGAGCTCTCCAGTAAAAACTTACGCTTACCCTGCATTTTTCTAAAAATCAAAATCGGTGTAAGCGAATCACCATTCAACTTCTTCATCGTCGTCCGTAAACTCTTCTGCCCTGTACTCATCTCAACTCATCTCTCCTTAACTGTTTCTAAATTCTTTATGAAATAAAAAAAGTCCTCTGCAAAAGGACATAAAAGTCCGATTGCAGAGGACGGAATAAACCGCGTTGCCACCTCTAATTGAAGCATAACTGCCTCCACTTAGCGTGCCTTAAACTCTAAGGCACATCCCCTAACGCGGGATATACGTCTCCCTTGAACATATTCAAGGGAACTCTCATAAGTCCATTCACATCGACTGCGAATCAGTTCACACCACCCACTGACTCTCTTAAAATCGCGCACCGATGCTACTCTTCTTATTCAACAATTTCTCAGCTATGCTCTTCTCATCTCGACTCATCTATCCGTGGGCGGCACCGCTCTCGGTACCTCCTGCCCGTCTTTGAACAAAAAAGTTATTCTTATCTTAGTACGCGATTGATTAGTTGTCAACCTTTTCAGAATTAATTATGTATCCGAAAGAAATTAGGTCCACCACTTCAAAAGTTTTGTTTAGTATCAAAATGATATTGGCTTAACAGGATCTTACTACTACCCAATTCTCATCCCCACACACCTAATTTTGAACATTCCCCGCCAACGCGCTACAATAGAGAAAAGAATTTTCCTGGATAGGGTGACAGCAATGAGAATTAATAAATATTTAAGCGAAGCGGGAATCGTTTCCCGCCGCGGTGCAGATAAATGGATTGAAGATGGACGTATTACGATCAATGGGCAACTAGCAGAGCTCGGCAGTAAAGTCCAGGAAGGTGACGACGTCCGTGCCGACGGGAAACCCGTTAAAACGGAACAACAGCTCGTCTATATCGCGCTTAATAAGCCGGTTGGCATCACCAGTACAACGGAACGCCATATCGAAGGAAATGTCGTAGACTTCATCAACCATCCCCTCCGCATTTTCCATATCGGACGACTCGACAAAGACTCGGATGGATTACTTCTTCTAACAAACGATGGCGATATCGTCAATGAAATACTGCGCGAGGAACACGGTCATGAAAAAGAATATATCGTCACCGTCGACCATCCCATCACAAAAGCATTTATCGATAAAATGGAGTCAGGTGTCAACATACTCGGCACAACAACAAAACCATGCAAAGTAAAACAACTTGGCCCACGCAAATTCAATATCACCTTAACCCAAGGTCTGAACCGCCAAATTCGCCGCATGTGCTCTGCACTCGGCTACAATGTTCAAAACTTACGGCGCACACGCATACTTAATATCCATTTGGGTAATTTGCCAAATGGACAATGGCGTGATTTGACGCAAGAGGAACTCGCAGAAATGTTTAGCATGATGAACTATAAGCCGAAACGGTAATAGAACAGCACTACACCTAAAATCTGCGGTGTGGTGCTGTTCTATTGTGTTTACTTAATAATTCGCAAGCGTAATGGCGATTTTATCCAAAACCTCATTTATGCTGTCACTCAAATAATTATTAACCATTATCGAAAAAATAAGCGTTTCTCCACTCTTCGTTTCGACATACCCCGACAAAGCTGCCACACCATTTAGTGAACCTGTCTTAGCTCGGACATTCCCTTCTGCCGCGGTACCTTTCATCCGACTGCGTAATGTTCCGCCGACAAACCGTTCCTCATTGCCGGCAACCGGGAGTGAATGCAGGAATGCAGGATACCACGATTTCGATTGGATTGCATACAGTAAATGGGTCACTTCATTCGCCGTGACAAGGTTTTTATGCGACATGCCTGATCCATCACGCAGTAGTAGCGTTGGCGTATCAATCCCCATGTCAGCAAGCGTAGCGTCCATGACGGCAAGCCCTTTACCCCAACTGCCTTTGCCGCCAACCACTCGCCCCATCTCTTTGACGAGCACCTCGGCATGTCCATTATTGCTCAACTTCATGAATGGAATGAACAGCTCACTGAGTGATATCGATTGTTTCGCTGCCAATAAAGTCGCCCCTTCAGGAATTGTTCCGCGTTCAATTTTTGGCGTTGCGGTAAATGTGATGCCTCGTTCTTCGATTGTCTGCTTGAAGAGGCTGACCGTATAATTCGTCGGCTCCCAAACGGAAGTCCAAGAGCGTGTTTTTTTCGCTCCAACGGGAATCGTTCCTGAAACAATAACTGTATTCGAGCCATGCGCGCGTTCAACTGTCAAGTGTTTCTTTTCATCCTTCGCTACCGTTTTCGTATGATTAACGATTGTCATGTAGCGATTCGTAGGGGCCATACTAACCCTCCCCGCCTGTCCTGACTTTTTAGCCGGATTCACTTCAACAATGACGGTTCCCGCGTCATAATCGTTGTTCGGAGACAATGTCAGTGCCGACACTTGTGCACCTGTATGAACCAGCTCATCCGACCAGTTCAAATCTTGTGAAAGCCTAACATCGTCATACCATGTGTCGTCCCCATATACATTGCCGTTGATGACCCGCACACCTTTCTTTTTTAATTCAGATACGAACGCAATCAAATCTGTTTTCGTCAGCGTTGGGTCACCTTGACCCCGTAAATAGAGATCGCCATGAAGTACACCGTCTCGGATTTCCCCATCCATGTACAATTCCGTTTTGAACATATGGTCTTGTCCAAGTGTTTCAAATGCCGCCGACCCCGTCAATAATTTCATAACAGATGCCGGATGGACCCGCGTATCGCCAAATTGCTCGTAAATCAACTCTCCACTTGCTGCATTGCGGACACTGATTGCGGTCGTCGCTCCTTGTAGTCTCGGATCCTTTAAAATGTCGTGAAGTTCGCTAAATTGGTTAAGGTCGTGGATTTTACTGCTAGGCTGCATTATCTCGTTCGACACGGTAACTAGCTCCTCCGTTTTCCGTTGGTCAAACCACAATAGCGTAAGTGCTATGCTGAAAATAAGTGCAAAGTATCCAAAGTGGTTCTGCTTCAGTACATTCACCCCGTTCATTCCTTGTGTATTCACTTAGTCTGCCCGAATTAGCACCAGCCCCAACCACAAAAAAGAGTTGAAACGATAATAACATCGCCCCAACTCCTTGTGATTCCAATCCTTTTACACTTTAAAGAATTCAATTTGCTCCTGCAAATCGACAGCCAGATGGGACAGTGACTCCGCAGATGCTGCAATTTCTTCCATTGAGGCTAACTGTTCTTCAGTAGAGGCTGCGACATTTTGTGTGCTAGATGCTGCGTCTTCAGCAATTCCCGCCAATGTTTCCTCTGATTGAAGTACTCGATCAACTCCAACCGATATTTGTTGAGCAGTAGCTGAGACACTCTTCAACTGACTCGCTACATCATCGACAGACGTACGGATTTGTGCAAATGATTCGCCCGCTTTGTTGACAACCTCTATACCGCCCGTAACCTCATTTGTTGCTTGTTGCATCGATTGTACAGCAACTTGCGTTTCTTCTTGAATCAAAGCAATCATTTGGGCAATTGTTTGAGCCGAGCCTGCCGATTGTTCAGCTAATTTACGAACCTCATCTGCTACAACCGCAAAGCCTTTGCCGTGCTCTCCTGCTCTCGCCGATTCAATCGCTGCATTTAACGCTAACAAATTGGTCTGCGTGGCGATATTCGTAATTTCTTCGATAATATTGCCAATTTCTCGAGACCGTTCGCCTAATCCTTCTACTACACTCGATAGTTGAGAAACTGTCATATTAATAGATCCCATTTGTTTAATAGTCGATTGAATCGCTTCGTTTCCTTCCAATGCTTTTTGTGATGTCTCAATCGCATTCGCAGAAATCTCCTGCGTATTCGATGCAATTAAATGAATACTTTCAGTCATCTCTTCAACGATTCTCTTACTCTCCTTCGTCTCTTCCACCTGGCGCTCTGCACCATGCGCTACACCTTGAATCGTCTGGGCAACCTCTTCACTCGCCTTTGTAGATTCTTCAGCACTAGCGGTCAATTGCTCGGACGAGGCTGCCACTTGTTCTGACGTATTATTGACTCGCATCATTAATTCCCTTAGCCTAGACACCATACTATTAAAGGATGTCATTAAAACCCCAATCTCATCTTTTGAGCGGTACTTCCCTTCTACCGTTAAATCACCATGTTCAGCCTCGACCATCAATGTTTCAATCTCTTTCAGCGGATGAATAATCATACGCGCAATGACAATTCCTAATGTAACTTTTAACACAAGTGCTATAAAAATAACGATGATAACGATCATGTTACTTCTTTTTACACTTGCTGTAATACTTCTATCCAACTCATCTGCATATGTTTCTAAATAGACTTCAATATCTTGCATCAGTGTATTTGCAACTTCTAATGATTCCTTAAGCTCTTTCTCGTATTTTGTATAACCAACTTCATTTTCCCCTTCCAAAGCTAGGTCTATAACTTTTTGTAATTCAACTTTATAGCGTTCATATTCATCTCTAAATTGATCCATTTTTTCTTTTTCCGTAGCAGATAACAGACTTTCTTCTAAATTAATTTCTAATTCCTTACTCTCTTCGATTCGTTCAGAAATCAACGTCTCCAATTCCTGTTTCATCTTTATATCCATTGATAACAGCATCTCCAACGTATAACCATCGACAGCCCGACTATTTGTACGAATTTGAGACTGCCATTTAATAGGAAGTAGCGCATCCCGGTACATTTGTTCTGAGTTTCCCTTCATTTGTTGCATATAATAAAACCCAGTCCCACCGATTAAGAAAAAAATAACGACTGATAAAGATATTAAAATAAATAACTTTTTACCTATTTTTGCGTTTCGTAAGCCCATTTCTATTCCCCCTTCTTTTCGAATCTTACTTGACATTACCCATGATTGATCCTTGCTCAAACCTACCTAAATTCTTAGTGATTTTTATTTTATTTCAATGAAAAACCGCATTATGTATATATCTTTAACAAGCTAGCCAAGTATGTCAGAATTGATTTCAACAGTGTAAAACACCTATGTATTATTCTTTTTTCAACCATGACTTTAGCTCGTAATCAAACTTTATAGAATGTACGATTTTTAGGGAAGGATGAAACCTTAATGCAGAAAAAAGAGCATCAAAGCCAAAGAACCATAAGCGTGATTAAAAAAGGTATTAGTTTTGGATCTTGCCTTGCCATGATTATCTCGTACACTGCCTATCAGTCTATCGGATGGGCGATACTTCACGGTTGCTTGAGCTGGTTTTATGTGATCTATTACTTCATTGCATATGAACCTAGCTTATTCTAAGATGAAAAAGGAGCCAGGACGATGATAATTCGTTCCAGCTCCCTCTTATTTAGTCACTTAAACTAACTCCGCAATGTAATCTCGCATTACGGCCATTCTATGCTAAATTCGTATGCCATCAAATTGGTAATAGAACCAATGCAAGACTATCCACTTCCATTTCGGTAGCAGCCCGCGGTAATAAAAACTCAAAATTCTGCAACGAGTTTTTTATGGGTGCACGAAAAGCCATCTACCATCCCATGATAAAAAACACCAAACACATCCCGATTGATGAATTCCGAGACTTTTTGCCGTTGATGAAGTGCCTTTATAAGCGATTGTCGATGAGGATACCGAAATAGCTTGTCTACCCGTCAATCATTCTACTATAATAGTATATAATAACATCCAAAAAATTTCGTTAATTTAAAGGGGGAAGTCACATGCTAGTCAGAGATTTATATTTACCAAAACAAGATGTAGTCGTTGCGAATAACAAGCAAACCGTTATGGAAGTGTTAACGAAAATCAAAGAAAGTGGCTACCGATGTATTCCCGTTGTGGACAGTAATGAGAATTACAAAGGAATGATCTATAAAGTACATTTGATTGAATATATTTATGAAGACAGCGGTGATAAAAATAAGACGGTTGAGCATTTATTGATGCACCAGGATGCTTTTATATCCGAACGATCTTCTTTCTTAAACGCGTTGATTGATATTAAGTCTTTACCGTTTCTAAGCGTTGTTGAAAATGGAAAACTAATTGGTATTCTAACGCATAACAAAGTTGAAAGCGTATTGGAGGATGCATTTGGTCTGAAAACAGGTGGTATTAATATTACGATTTCTTCAACCGAGGCAAAAGGCATGATTGAAAAATTAACAAAAACGCTACGTGGCGAAAATATCGAAGGTATGTTTACATTGGATAATGGTTCCGTATTGGCACGAAGAGTTGTGATTACGCTTGAGGATGGAAAGACAGAAGAGGACATTGAGAAACTAAGCGACAAACTGGAGAAGAATGGTTTTAGAATTTTGCATATCGATCATATTGAAAAAAAGTAATTGAAAAAGAAAAAGGATAGATAAGGCGAAGCGCTTCGCTTTATCTATCCTTTTTGTACTCTAAATAACGTTTAAAAGCCCAAATCAACATTTTCTTCAAACCCACTTCGGCGCTAAGGTAGCCTACGCTCAGTTTATACACTGTCCGAGAGGAACATCCATTATGACAAAAAATTGAACTAACGTTTACTCTTGATTAAATTTATTAAATAATACATCTGTGAAATCAAAAATGAGAGCAATATAACAATTAGTGTTCCGAATATATAAATGGCAGTTTCGGCGTAATTTCCTCCATCAAATATAAAAGCCAACGGAAAAAAGACAAATGCACTCGCTAATAAAACCAAGAAAAATATACTAATATACTTCGACACGATTTATCCCACCCTATTTGAATTGTACAAAACTACCTAAGCAATCTACCAGTAAATATAATGTAAATTAGTACTATTAAAAAACCTATTGTAAAAATAATAGTAAATATACTTCTAGCCATCGCCTTCCATTCCCTTACATTCTTTAAACCGATCAATCCAAGAAAAAATGTTATCACCGTCACACCCAAGACCATATCTAAAGGATGAATACCTATGACCTTGGTAAAAAAGCTTAAAATACTTGTAGACGTTGCCGCAATAAAAAATAAAGGGATGCAACATAGAGAAAGTATAAAAGACCATACATTAATATTATTTCTCATATGCACCTCGTTCTTAAAACCTAGTTTTTCCACTCAAGAGCTTTTAGACGTCAAATGCCAAACTAATTATTTTCCATTCATTGTTAAACATTTTAAAAGATAAACCTAAGAATGTTGGTGGGCTATCAGGCTCCCCATTTATATCTACATAAAACTCTCTTATATGAATATGAAATGTGTCATTTTCGCTATCATATTGATACCCTTGTATAACCCAATCATCTAATTGAACCTTTCTTTCACGAGAAAATAAGAGCCACTCATATTCATCCTCACCATGTTTTGCAAATAGCTCATTATCTCTATCCACAAGAATGATGTCCTCCGACAAAAGTTCCTGTAGTTTCTCTTTATCCCCCGACGTATGCGCACGAACAAATTCCCGTGATAGATTACTAATACCCGGAAAAATATCTTTTTCCTTTTTAGTGGCGTCTATCTGTTTTTCTAGCTCCGCAATATTTTGGGTTAGTTTTTCTATCTTGTTTTCTTGATTATCTAGGTTTTCCGATAACACTACTTTATCCGCTTCAAGTTGACTCACTTTTCCTTCTAAAGGGTCCACTGTTTGAGAACACGCTGCTAACACCATCACAAAAACAAATAGCAAAGTAAAACGTATAATTTTTCTCATATTATCCCACCTCTATTAATAGACGTGAATAATTCTAAATAGTTACACAGCATAACGTCATTTCATTTTTTTTCAAATGAAGTGATTGATAAACCTTCCATTACTTTTGTGTCTCCAGTTTTTATGAATCCCCGTTTTTCATAGAAGTAGATGGCTGGTGCATTTTTAGAACCTGTTGAAACAATCAGCGTTTCATCACCTTCTCCGCAGTTTTCAACAAAGTCTAATAGCCTCCCAGCGATCCCTTTCCTAAAGTGTTTCGGATGCACCATTAACCGATGAATATCAATGAGTCCCTCTTCTACTTTTATTGAAGTAACTCCGCCCAACTCTCCATCTACATAACAGCCATAGAACGTTTCTCCACATCGTTGCAATGTACTAACCGTATCCTTTAACGGTGGAATATCATAGAAATCAATCAATTCTGCCTCTACCCGATACGAAAGGAGTTGAACACTTAACACCTCTTCAGCAAGTTTTGGATCTGTAATATCTATTTCTTTAACCATGTCATTCATCCTCCCTATTCAACACATACCAAAAAGCGAGGACACCTCTCACGGTGCACCTCGCTTTTCTCGTTATGCAGCGTTCACTCTATCATCTGGTTCTGGAACCTTCGCAAGTATAGCTAGCCCGATAACGAACAATACAACGAGGCTGAATACACCATTTGCGGAGCTTCCTGTCAGCTGCGTTGTTAATGCTACCAATAAAGGACCCATGACGGATGCAAATTTCCCGAAAATGTTATAAAAGCCGAAAAACTCATTTGCTTTTTCTTTCGGGACAATTCTAGCAAAATAGGAACGACTAAGCGCCTGGATGCCGCCCTGTGACGTTGCAACAAGCATCGCCAATATCCAAAAATCCATCGTTGTTTTCATGAAATACGCATAAATACAAACGATAATATAAACACAAATGCCAACATACAGCATCTTTTTCCCCGTAAACTTCTGTGCTAACTTACCGTAAAGAATCGAAAATGGCGCAGCCACTACTTGCGTGACAAACAAAATAATAAGAAGACTTGTCGAGTCAATCCCTAAATCAGTTCCGTAAGCCGTTGACATATTAATAATCGTTCCAACACCATCGATATAAAAGAAATAAGCCAGTAAGAATAAAAACACTGTCCGATATTTACGGATTTCTTTAAATGTCCCACCAAGACGTCTGAAACTACCACCGAGTATATTCGGCTCACGTTTCACGCCATGAAGCTGATGCACATTTTTCAGCATCGGAATTGTAAAGACAAACCACCAAATTGCCGTAATGACAAAAGCAAGCTTACTCGCCGTAGGCACAGCAAGCGGAATCAGTTCTTTTTGGGCCAATAGAATAATAGCAATACTAATAATAAATGGAATTGTGCTCCCGATATACCCTAAACCAAAACCACGTGCAGATATATGGTTCATCTGCTTTTCCGGCGTAACGTCAATGAGAAATGCATCATAAAATATATTTGCACCATGAAAACCCACTGCTGTAATAACGTAGATAATTAATAACCACAACCAATTATCCCCCGGAACAAATGCCAATGAAACTGTCGAGACTGTCCCCATGAGGAAAAAAAACAAGAAAAACTTCTTCTTTAATCCTTCGTAATCTGCAATTGCCCCTAAAATCGGCCCAATCATTGCCAATATGAATGTCGCAATGGCAACTGAGTAGCCCAAATACGCCGTCGAATTCGACAAACTCACGCCAGCATCTGTCGCAACCGCCTTATAATACAATGGGAAAACCGCCGTCGTAATAATGATGGAGTACGCCGAGTTTGCCCAATCATAGAAAATCCAACTATTCTCTTGTTTCGTATACTTCTTCATGCCCACACCCCTTCCATTCTCTATGAATAGTTTACACGAAAGTAAATGTAAAAGTTGTAAAATTTCAATCTACTTAGATTTCAAAATCCCCTCAACTACCTTACCATCCGTCTTCCCCAAATCCAGCCCTAGCAATCTTGCAAACGTCGGTCCTTCATCAACCAACCGCATATGCTCGATTTCCACATTCTGTCGAATCCCTTTCCCTGTCGCCATAAAAACCGTCGAGTACTCCTCTTTTCCAGGTGAATAGCCATGAGAAGCATGTGTATACTTACCCGCCGCCACATCCTCCGCTATAATGACATCAATCGGCTCTCCATCTACATGCTCTGTGAAGTAAAAACCACGACGTGCCTCCACCATAAAAGCAGCCTGCTCGTCCGCACCCCTTAGTCCTGCCTCAGGGCCTTCCAAGACAAATTCAATGCCATTGTCTTCATTAACTACAAGGGAGTGCAGCAGTGCACGCACTCTATCCTTTGCTTGCTCATCCTTCACATAAATATAAGCCGAACCGTCATTACTTTTACAATATGCCTGCCAATCTTTCACCATACCCCGCCCATTCAACTGGATCAAACCGCTTTCCTTCAATAACACATTCAACTTAACAGCCCTCGAATGATCCAGTGAACTATGATCCCCCAGCGCGACAATTGTCGTCTGTTCGTATATCCCACTCTCTTTCAAAGCCGACAAAATCTCACCCAGCCGTCGATCATGGCGTTGAATAGCCGCATGCGCTTCCTCCGAAGAAAATCCGTGATGGTGACGTTGCGTATCAAGGTCTACCAAGTGAACTAGCATCAAATTCGGCTTTTTCGTTTGAATCGTATGTACAGTTGACGCCGTCACGAAATCATCCAGTTCTGGCTGAGCAATCCCCTTCCGCTGATGACCAAACTTACGATTCATCTCAAGCTGATAGCGCTTGCTGCCATTCATAAAAGAAACAGCAATTTGATGATGCCACGGACGATTCGCAAAAATCTCCGGCATATGATAATCAATCTTCGCCTTTGCCGTCACAGGCCATAGCAATGCCGCAGTCGACAAGCCGGCTTGCTTCGCTTCATCATATAACGTCGTCCCTTTAATATGACGACGATGCCAATACCAATCTGGTGACGGTCGATTCGGCTGCAGCAACGTATTCGTCACAACGCCATGCCGATTCGGAAAATTCCCCGTCACAATACTCGTATGACACGGGTACGTCACCGAAGGATAAATCGTCTCGACCTGTCTACAAATCGCTGCCTTGTCCAACAGCTCCTGAAAATGCGGTAGCGTTTCTAACATCGGAAGATCCAGCGACGATAAACAATCAAATGAAAGTACAAGTAAATGATCTGTTAAACGCGTCATAGTAAGCCCCCTTCTCAGACGATACAAACGCAACGATGATTTCAATCATATACGCACCCCGAATTCCCCGTCATTTACTTTCTTAAAGTACACTTCGATTAGACCGAGTACTTTTCCTCTATTTAGCTAGTCATAGTTTCGCACGATACTTTGTCGCACGCCCACGCCCGACGCGTTCAATTACATTGGAAGCAACGAGTTCTGTTATCAACTGACGAACGGATGATTTACTTCTATCAAGATGGTTTTCCAATTCTTTACTAGTGAAAGTCTCATGCTGCTTAATCCAACTCATCAAATTTAACGAAACACCTTGATTCTTTTTCAACGACACTAAATCCTTTTTCGGCAATGTAACAACGAAAGCATTTGGTCCTATCTCCCAAAATGGTTCTTGTTCCACGCCCGCATAACTTTCTCTTATCCGTTGTAACCCCGTTCCATAACTTTCAATCCATTTCAATCTATAAAAACAGTTCGCCAATTTGGAGTTGCGGCTTTGTGAAATCCCTAATTCAATATCCTCTACTGATAGGCCTTGAACCAAACCGCCTACCGAAACAATCTCGATCCGATCATCGAAAATATGGATTAAAATACTGCCACTAAATCCATAATCACGATGTACCACAGCGTTGATTAACGCTTCGCGTAGCGCATCGCTTGGATATTCTGACGTTTCGATTCGCTGTAGCCCATTAAATTCAGCCACACTTGCATTGTGCATTTGTAAATAGTCATATACATCGTTCACTTGCTTCAAAAGGGAACCACCGAATTCCTTACGATCCCGAAACTCCAATTTCGTAGTTCCTTGATAACGCGCGCATTTGACGGTATGCTCACACTGCTCCGATAACAGTAAACCAAGATTCGTATAATACCCTTCCTCATTCACAATTCCAAGCGTTCTTTGCTGCGTTTGCCCAAAAGACAATTTCTCTTCCGCAAACAACTTTTTTGCATAATCAAATGCCAACGTTTGATTCATACAACGTATATTTTCAAAACTTGTGCCATCCGACTCCATAATCATCTTACGAATTGCCTCGTTTGATGCTGGATTTACAGTCGTCCCATGACGCACAAAAACCCTGGATGGCTTAATCCCTTTACTAGCTAGATGATAGGGTCTCCTTGTTCCTCTGGCAATCTCAATTTCAATAACATCCTTCCCTTCTATCGATATGATTTCAGCCTTTGTATACACAAGCACATCGGGTTTGATGCTATCACGTAACATGCTACTGATCGACTCAAGATCCTGCCGTGCATGCGGAAGCCCTATCACGGAGCCGTCATCCTCTACACCGATAACAATCGTTCCACCATTTGTATTCATAAAGGCGATTACTTCTTTTTTCAACCCATCCGTTACTTGGCGCTTCAACTCAATTGTCGAACTCTCCTCATACATGTCTAGCCCTCCTTATAAATTATCCATTAAATCGATTATAATCGATTAATTTCAATATGATTTAGTTTTCAGTTTGCCCTTCCCATGATAATGTTTATTCAAAACCCTTTATTGGATTGCAACAAAATAATCCAATAGTATTATTTGAAGTAAAGAGGCGATAGCTATCCAACAGTTACCACTACTGCAACAAGTCATCGATTATATTGAGAACCATATTAAAGAGGAAATCAAACCTGAGGAACTAGCTAAACTAGTTGGCTATTCTCCTTATCATTTTTATCGAATTTTCGATAAAAATATTGGGTATACCATTATGGATTATGTCTTAAAGAGAAAGCTGCAATACGCATTATATGATTTAGCGCAGGATAAAAAAATCATTCAAATTGCCCTGGACTATGGCTTTGAGACACATTCTGGCTTTACAAAGGCTTTTAAGAAATGTTTCGGTAGCCCGCCAAACCTATATCGACTTCACTGTCCCATTTCATTACCACAAAAACTTAATCTAGTAAGCCTACAAGAAAAAAGGGTAGGTGGCATTGTCATGCAACCGAAAATTGTGCGGAAGCCCGCTTTCCGTATTGCCGGCAAAACATTTGAGAGCACTATCGAAAATATTTCCTACACAAGAGACGCACCCGCCTTTTGGGATCAACGAATTTCTTCAGATGAAGCAATCGAAAGCACATTGTATGAAGCGTTGTCTCCCGAAAAACATGGAGAGTATTGTATCAACCTAAACAGCGAAGACCAAGGAGATAGATTTACGTATTTATTTGCAGTAAATTACGATCAAAACGTCCAGTTACCTACTGGACTGACAAATCTACAAATTCCAGAGACAACCTATGCAGTTTTTAGAACCCCACTCATTGCAGTAGAACAATTTGTCTCATCCATCAAAGGGACATGGCAATACATTTTAGAAGATTGGCTGCCCAATTCCCTTTATGAAGTCGATGAAACCAGTTATGACTTTGAATACTATGACGAACACTGCCATGACTGGGAATACAAGAAAATCTATATGGAAATTTATCTACCGATTAAAGAAAAATCCAAGGAGTGATTCATTCCTTGGATTGTCTCAAGATCATCTTATATAAAAATAATACTGGTGCTAATAACACTGCACTCACAATGATTGCAATTTTTATTGTAAAGCCTGATGCGACAAAGCCAATTACCGGCCCTCCGCCAATTTGCCCAATAGCATCCACTTGGCCTTTCACCGAAAAGAAGGTTGCGCGTGTAGAGGAATCGGGAATAATTTTATTGAGCCAAATGTCTTCCAATGGATACATTACTTGCCTTGTTACTTGGATAATTACATAGAAAGCTAGTAAACCAATGAGATACGATGACAACGCAAAGCCTATCAATGAAATGATAATTAGTAAGCTTCCGATAAAAAGGGCGATATATATATGTCTAAGATTTTGGTGGATAACACTTTGATTCATCCAACGAAGCGCCGCAAAGGAAACGAGCACGACAATAAATTGAATTCCCCCCATTAACACAACTAATTGTTCATCCCCTAAGTTCGAAATATTGGAGACCTCTAAAAAGTGAGATACCCATAAACGATCAAAACCCTCACTGTAAAATCCAACAAACAAAGCAATAAGGAATAGTATTCTCATGATGAAACTCGCTTTAGAATGGGAAATAATTTTGCCTATGTTCCCCTTCGTACTTCCCCAGGTAGACGTTCCTTCTGCTTTATCCAATGGTTTGAAGTTTTCTTCTGTCATAAAAATAATCAAATAGACGGCTAACCCCACCATACATAGTCCACCAACGATGATTGGTAAATTAATCATAAAGTAACCCGTTAAAATACTTAATGGAATTGCGATAACTTGCCCAAGATTCCCCACCTTTGCACCTCTTATAAAGGCTAGCGAAGCACGTTCTTCTCCTATTTCATCCGCAATCCACGCTTGCCGGGATCCACTTGTAAACGTATAACCGATCCCCCACGCCACCTGGGCCAGTAGAACAGTGATAAAGAACGGGAACAACCCCTCGATTAAAAAGCCAATTCCTATTAAAAAGTAACCAATGATGATCGAAAGCTTCCGACTTTTCAAATCCGAAACGACCCCCGTTGGAATTTCAAAAAGAAAAACGGAAAGTTCTAATACAGTTCCGACTAACACAAGCTGTAGCGGACTAAGCCCGACAACCTTCACATGATATAACAAGTTTACTGTAAAGATAAACGTGAAAAATAATTGCGATAAAAAACAAGTATAAATATAGACTCGATATGGATCTTTTGTTAGTAATCTGGTCATTTCACTCCCCCTTAGATTGATTATAAGGAGATAGACAGCCAGTTTCTTGTCCATATTTGCGATAATGAAGTGTCTGTATATTTCATTTTTAAATAACAATGGTTCACATGAAACTTCATTTATTAAAAAACGGTCTGCAAGCGATATGTATTCGATACCGCTTGCAGACCCATTTGTTCCTTACCTTCGTTTACTCATTCCACTAATTGTTCCGCTGTTAGAGGCAGCTGCGTTCATATCGACAACGAACAAGACGACGGTTGTATCTTCGATTGCAGTGATTGGTGGTAAATCATCTTCCAGATCGGTCACAGCTTCTTGTTTATGAACTGTGTTATCGCCAATTTGAATCGAACCATCCAATACGTACAGAAAAGGTTTCATCCCCTCGTATTGCGGAACTTGAAGGACGTCGCCCGCTTTTGGATGCGCATCCAACACATAGCCGCTCTGTCTAACGACTAATGGTGCGTCACTTCCTTCAGGGCCGACCATCTCATACCAATCACGATTGTCCGTAGGTTTGTCATGAAATTGAATGTTTGAGGGCAAATCGGCAGTATGAGGACGGAAAAAGATTTGTAGCATTTCAACATACTCCTCTTTTACCTTTTCTTCGTGCCAAAAGCTCTTTCCGGCATTCATCATCATTAACTTGCCAGGCGCGATTGGTGCCTCGAAGCCCGCCGAATCCTTGTGATAAGAAGTACCTTCCCAGACATAGCTAAAAATTTCATCGTTCACATGCTCATGCATTTTAATCGTTAAACCTTTTTTCATAATAGCGTGGTCGATCGTACTAAGAGGTCCAAAAGCCGTATCATTCGTCTCCACATCCAAAATGTCACTTGGCTGGATCCGTGTAATGGTGAATGGTCCTCTAAAGGGTTGATAATGATTTCCTGCACGAAGTATTTGCATCAAGCCTATATCCCTCCCTCGTAGATTGAAGAAAGCGCGGAGATCCCACTCGGATTCTCCACGCTTCACGTCTAGTTACAGCTCCTGATAATCCTTCTGATACTTCCCGCCGTCTTTGACTACTGAGTGATACAACGCCTTTAAAGCGAAACTTTTTTCCAGGTCATGTTCCTTCATCACTTGTCTTAACCTTTTTGTCAGCTCCGCATCGTTCTTCACAAGCTGTTCCATCTTTGGTTTTGAATATTGCATAATTCAATCCTCCTTCACATTCATTTTATTTCTTCATTATACCACTGCTTAACGCTCATCCATCCGATTCAGATTTGCTATACTACTTTTATCAGCAGGAAATAGAGCGGAGTGACTTCATGTTTAAAACCATCGGTATACTTGCACACGTAGATGCAGGAAAAACAACATTTTCTGAACAACTTCTCTATCACACAAATAGCATTAAGCAGCGAGGACGCGTCGATCATAAGGATGCCTTCCTGGATAGTCATGCCATCGAAAGAGAGCGAGGCATTACCGTTTTCGCAGATCAAGCAGTCATCTCATACAACAATTCCACCTATACGATTATCGATACACCTGGACATGTCGACTTTTCGCCAGAGATGGAACGTGCCATTCAAGTCATGGACTATGCCATTATCATTATTAGCGCAAGCGACGGCGTCGAAGGTCATACCGAAACCGTCTGGCAGCTACTGCGTAAACACCAAGTCCCAACCTTTTTCTTCATCAATAAAATCGATCGTGAAGGAAGCGATGTAGAAAATATTTTACAAGAGATTCGCATCAATTTATCAGAAGATGTTTGCGACCTTACAACCGCCTTCCACGAAGGCATCATGCAAGAGGAGCTCATCGAATTTATCGCAGAGCGTGACGAAGCGCTGCTGGAAACCTATATGGACAATGGTTATGACGAGACGCTATGGTTCCAAACATTCAAGACGATGATCAGGGACAATAAAGTGTTCGCCTGCGCTAGTGGTTCTGCACTAAAAGACATTGGTATCATAGACTTTTTCACAAAACTCGATGCCCTAACGGAAACCTTCTACGATAACTCCAGTGAGTTTGCTGCACAAGTGTATAAAATTCGTCACGATGATAACGGCAACAAAGTAACATTCCTTAAATCAGTGAGTGGTACACTTCGCGTTCGCGAAGAGGTCCATTACGGGGAGCTGACCGAAAAAATTACCCAAATCCGCATATATAACGGCAGTAAATTCAAGGCTGTTGACCAAGTCCACGCTGGCGAGCTATTTGCAGTTACCGGCCTAACCAACGCCTCCATTGGCGACGGCATAGGTGCACTGAAAGAAAAAGTGACATTTGACCTCATTCCAACCCTAAAATCGAAAATCATTTTTGATGCATCTGTCCATGTCAAAGAAGTGCTGCGCTGCTTCAATATATTGGACGCAGAAGATCCTTCCCTGCACGTTTTTTGGGATGAATATTTTCAAGAAATTCACGTGCACGTCATGGGCATTATCCAACTCGAAGTCTTGAAGGAAATTGTCAAGGAACGATTTCAATTTACCATCTCTTTCGGCGAGCCAAAGATTCTTTACAAAGAAACAATCGACACAACCGTTAATGGCTACGGTCATTTCGAACCACTACGGCATTATGCAGAAGTCCATTTAAAAATTGAACCTGCCGAAAGAAATAGCGGCATCTCTTTCAGTAATGTCTGTCACGCCAATGACCTGTCTATCGGCCATCAAAACTTAGTCCACCATCATTTATTTGAACGCGACCATCACGGGCTATTAACCGGTTCTGCCCTCACTGACGTCAAAATTACGCTGCTGACAGGACGAGGACATAACGAGCATACTTCTGGCGGCGATTTTAGAGAAGCCACTTACCGCGCTTTACGCCAAGGATTAGAGCAAGCAAAAAACACAGTGCTCGAACCCTTCTACGATTATAAAATCAAAGTAGAATTAGATCATATTGGGCGTGTACTATCGGACATCCAACAAGCACACGGCAGCTTTGAGCCCCCTGAAACGATTGGAGACAAGATACTCGTCAAAGGAAGGGTGCCTGTTGCAACCTTCATGAACTACAGTGCCACGTTTGCCTCCTTCACTCATGGAAAAGGAACGCTAAGTCTGCAATTTGGTGGCTATGATCGTTGTCATAACGAAGAGCAAGTCATCGAAATGATTGGCTACAACAAAAATGCAGATGCTGAATACACTTCTACCTCTATTTTTTGCGCCAAGGGGAAAGGCTATCCAATCCCTTGGAATGAAGCAGAGGCGGCCATGCATTGCCTATAGAACTATATAAATTACTCAAATCTATGACATTTGCCTAAAAACCACTACAAAAGAATTATTATTATCATTCTAACTAGTAGATAAGATGCATATTAAATGTTAATATTGATGAATACCTAGGGAAAACTGATTGTTTATCCTTACTGACTTACTACAACAGAACTCTTTTTTCTTCCTTCAGCAAATATGTTTGTATTGAAAGTGAAGCGCCAGTTACAGAAGACTTTGTTCTTGATGGCGCGGTGAATAGTTTTGTTTACTATTAAGCAAGTGTTCAAATGCCTGCTGAATGAAGATAAAGCCTCCGGTGGATGTCCTAGATTTTGAATCAAGCCTACTCGATTCAAAATCTGGACACAATTACGCCGAGGCATAATTGATTTTTGTAAGTATAAAAGCATGGAGAGGAATTGTTTCATCATGTTGACGGGAATTAAAGATATGGCATCTATTCTTCGACTAGTTGGAGATAAATTCTGTCTATCTATTACAGATTCAAATGGAACCATCACATACGTAAATCAACTATTTTGCGATCTTTCACAATACAGCGAAGAAGAACTAATTGGTAAAGATTATGGACTGTTGAATCCAGACTATACAGCTGAAAAATTTGCAATTGAAATGAAGGAAGTCTTTACAAAAACTAACGTATGGCAGCAACAATATAACAGCTTCGCAAAGGACGGATCCCCTTATTGGGTGTCTGCCACAATTATCCCGATACACGGCGACGACGGGGACATTGTTCAATACGTCTCTTTAGATATCGACGTCACCGCGAAAGTCATCGGCAATGATTCCCATAAACAGACCCTTGATAGACTGCTAACAATTGAAAATGCACTTGACCAGTCTTCCGTTGTTGCTGTCACCAATCAACAAGGTGTGATTACATACGCCAATGATAACTTTTGCGAACTATCCCAGTACACAGCCGAAGAACTCATCGGGCAAACACATCGAATTGTCAATTCAGGCTTTCATCCAAAAAGCTTTTTCAAGGATTTGTGGCAAACTATCGGCAACGGGGACATTTGGAAGGGCGAAATTAAAAATCGAGCAAAGAATGGTAGAGAATACTGGGTCAATACAACGATTGTTCCTTTCTTAGGCAAGGACGGAAAACCTTATCAATATATTGCAATCCGAACAGATATTACTGCTCGAAAAGAAGCCGAACACGCTTTAGAGCTAGCCTTAAAAAATGATTTTCGCCAAACTGTTAAAAATCTTCATAATGCGATTTTCAAGTATACTTCAGCTCCAGATGGTGGTATTACCTTTACAATGCTCGAAGGAAAAACGGCCGAAAAACTTGGAGTTACAATAAAAAAATTACAGACCAACCAGCTTCAACACGTTTATACGAAAGATGAAATCGGACGGTTTCGTCATTATTTAGAGGCGGCCTTACAAGGTCAAGTGACACAATTCGAGCTACACTTTCTGAGCCAAACATTTTTAGTCTATTTATCGCCGATTTTTGAAGACGATACTATTATTGAAGTTGTCGGTACCGTCACAGACATTACAGAGCACAAAGAAGCTGAGAAACTCGCCGAGCGTTTGGCCTATTACGACCATTTGACCGGCTTACCAAATCGACTTGTTTTCCAAAAGAAAGTAAACGAAGTGCTCAAATACTCGAAAAGAAAAAATGAAACATTTGCCATTATGTTCATTGACCTAGATCATTTTAAAAACATTAATGATTCCATGGGACACTCCATTGGGGATCAGTTGCTCATCCTAGTGGGCGAAAGGCTACGGCAATGTGTACGTAAAGACGATGTTGTCGCACGACTTGGTGGTGACGAGTATGTCATTTTATTACCTTCAGCACCAGCCACTATAACAGAGGCAGTAGCTTCGAGAATTGTCGAAGAAATGTCCAATCCTTTTAACATCCAAAGTCATGAAATATTTGTCAGTTCAAGTGTAGGCATCAGCCTATTCCCGGAAGACGGTAGTGATTACGATACACTGATGAACAACGCTGATTCAGCTATGTATGTCGTGAAGGATAATGGTAAAAATAACTTCCAATTTTTCACTGAGGAATTACACCGTGAAATGGTAGAAAAAACGTCGATTGAGCTTGAATTAAGGCAAGCATTGAAAAAGAACCAATTTGAATTGTATTACCAACCGCGATTCAACATTAGTTCAGGCAAACTGATTGGACTGGAAGCACTGATTCGCTGGCAGCATCCTAAAATGGGTATCATCTCACCCGCTCGTTTTATTCCAATTGCCGAAGAGGCGGGGTTAATGGTACCGATTGGTCAATGGGTACTCGAAACCGCTTGCGCACAGTTGAAGAAATGGCATAATGGAGGTTTTCCGCAATTAGCTATGAGCGTCAATATTTCTCATAAAGAATTTAAGCAAACCATGTTTGTCACACAGTTAACAGATATATTACGAAAAACCGAGCTACCGCCTGCGTCCCTTAACTTAGATATCACGGAAAGCGCAACAACTGATAAAGTGAATTGGCAAACTACTCTTCACCAGCTCAGGGACCTTGGCGTTAGCGTCAGCATCGATGATTTTGGAACCAGTTATTTTTCTCTTGGTAATTTAACGACGTTTCCAATCACTCATCTGAAAATTGACCAAGCTATTATTCAAAAGCTAGATTCAACTAACCAAATGATTGTCAAAACGATCATCACCTTAGCCAAAAGCTTACATTTAATCGTCATCGCAGAAGGTGTTGAAACAGTCGAACAGTTACATTTGTTACAGGACTTACAATGTGATGAAGTGCAAGGCTATTTATATGCCAAGCCACTTCCTGCCGAACAAGCCAACGAATTCCTATACAAAACGCTTCAGACATAAATAATAACAGGCACAGTCCCACAGACTGTGCCTGTTATTATTCATCTACAGCCAATCGAAAAACTAAAAAACGTTCATTATCATTTTGTTCATATAAACCGGGGATCTTCACTTCCAGTAACGATACAAAAGGGGTTACCGTTTCAAGAAACTGACTATACTCGATTGTTGGGTAGTATAGGATAATATCCACTGTCCGCTTCTGTTGCTCAACCGAACGTAAAATACGGGCTATAACTTTCATAAAAATTTGAACAGAAAACGGATTGAAAAAGTAAAAATAATTGTCCGTTACTGCCACTTCATAGTCCTCTGCCAAACAGCATTCAAAGGAAATCGTCCCTCCCATTTGCTTGGACTTCCCTCGATAACTTAGCTGGTTTTCAAGTGCCTCCTGATACAATTGTGCACTCATTTCAATCCCTGTCACCGATACCTGAAAACGGTGATGCAAGTAAAATGCCAGCCGCCCTTTACCGCATCCAAAATCGACGACCCCATCTGTTCTCTTTAGTGTATAGTCACGAAATAATTCATCCAGCGCTACATAAGGCGTCGCCTCGTAACGGTTATAATGTGACGACTGATTTTGCCACTCCCGTGTGCCACTGGTTTTAATACGCAGCAAGCGATCATAGTCTTTATCGTCCATGCATACCTTCCTTTCCAATTACAACTCTAACTAAAATCCCCTCCGAAATAGAACTCAGAGGGGATCTTTCTATCCATCTAGCTAGCTTACTGTTGTAAAATATATGTCCGTAAAGCATGAGCAACCCCATCTTCATTATGATGCTTCGTTACATACGTACTCATTTCCTTCAGCTGCTCTTCCGCATTGCCCATTGCTATGCTCATTCCAGCAATTTCAAACATCGATACGTCATTATAATTATCTCCAATAGCAACCGTGTTTTCCAAAGGAATATCTAAATGATTCGCCATGAATCGTAAAGCACTCCCTTTTCCTGCATCAGGATGACCCAGTTCTAAATTGAAGATGCCTGACGAAGTAAGCGACAGGTCAATCCTTTCTGACAACACCTTACTCAGCTCAGCTAGCTTGGCTTCATTCAATGACAGCACCAACAGTTTATAAACGTCCAAATGTTCAACATTTGGCATCCCGCTGGTAGCTGTTGATAGCGTTCCATTCAAATCATATTGTTTTTCTAAATAATGGCGAAGCATTTCTCCCGCCCAGCCCGTTACTTGCTGTTTCGTCGCATGGAGAATTTCTTCTTGTAAAACTTCCTTGCCGCCGTGTCCGTTATAAATACCATTTGCAGTGTAGAGCTCATAGTGAACTCCACTATGCTCAAGTACTTCAATGACTTCCTCAACAACTCCAGTTGGAATTGAAAAACGTTGAATCTCTTGTCCTTTATAATAAGAAACCGCACCATTTCCTGTCATAATCGGACAGACAATCCCCGTCGGCTGTAGAATTCTCTCCACGTCTGGCAAGGCACGTCCAGAGGATATCGCCACGATATCTCCCTGTTTTTGCACTTCCAAAATAGCTTCTTTATTGGCCTCACTAATGATGCCGTTTTCCGATAATAATGTACCATCAAGATCAATCGCGATTAACCTCAAAACAATCAATCTCCCTTCTAATCAGTTACACCCTATTCATTATACCTTAATCCTCTAGACACGTTTTAAATTCCTTAATTCTTTCGTTAATTTGTCAAGTCATTAGGTAAATATCCCGCCCTACCTTCCCGCCCTTGTTCGACAACAAACTAGTATTCTGTTGACATTATTCTACAGCGTCATACAATAGGATTAAGGTAGTATAATATTTTTCATTGTTTTTCCCTACATTAGAGAAAAACGAATCTTCGTCTTAGGTATATATAACCTTTTTATCGTTTGAATAAAATTAAAATCCAATCATATTATTTAGGAGATGAAGTAATGTCCAAAGATACCAAAAACAAATCAAAAGGTTGGTTTAAAGGTGTTCTATCTACTCAAAATCAATCCGAGCAAAATAGTTTTGAAGAAGATATCATTGAAATTGTCGAGGACGACGTCATGATGCAAGAAGAGCCTAATCACTTGGATTCATCTAGCAATAAAGACTTATTCTCTAAAGATAATCAGGACAAAATCGCCTTGGATATGATTGTTTCTCTAGAAAATATGCTCAATGACCGACAGTTAATTTTGTATAAAAAAGAAGGTCTCGAAAATCAATTACATACGGCCAATGAAACAATTAGCCGCCTCAAACATGACCTTATGAAGAAAGAGCAGCTAGCGCATGACAAGGATAAGGAAATTCGTTTATTGGAAAGTAATCTAACAAACAAACAGATGGGTTATGATCAGCTTCTTGAAGATTATAAGGATTATCAGAGTACCTCAAATAACGACTTCCAAAAAATATCAAATCAGCTTGAAAAAGAAATAAATAAGTATAATATGCTCAATGAAGAATCTACAAACAGTCAATATCAAAGCATGTTGACAATTAGGGAGCTCGAGGAAAAAATCAGAACTTTGGAAGTAGAAAATCAAAAATACGCAGAGCAATGTGCCCAAATTCTTAGTGAGAAAAATGAATTAATGCAAACAATTAATGACTTTACAGAAAGAATGTCATTTTCCTTTTCTGCAAAGGCAACTCCATCAGATGAATAAACGGTGAGTAGCGCATGAATCACTACTTTGGAAAGGAGCAGCTCATGCAAGCCTATCAGGGAAAATTACTTGAACTAGTAGCGATTGATACTGAAGCAAGTCAACCATTTCTTCAAATTAGGCTAACATTTGAACAGGATATTGAATTACTTTGGAAAATTGACGCTGACACAGCTAACCACCTGAAGGCTGTGACGGCACTTGGACAATCTCACAAATATAGATTATCCTTCTCTAGTTTTTGGGATGCAAACCACCATCAATATGTAAGCTTTTTAACAAGAACATATCGAGACCAAAGCGAAAAAGTTTATTTCCCATGTTCAGAAGCCTATGTAAACGGACTGAACGCTATTAAATATAGTGAGCAAATTAGCCATATTCAAGCGCTCCACTTTTTAACTAGTCATTCACAGTCCATTAAACCTGTCCAACAAAAAACGATGCCAAATAGGTTATTTCGTAAATTTTCTTGGATAGCAGTCGCAACGATATTGATTACAGCCACTATTTCATATGGTCACTCTCCTATGAATAAATTAGAGGTTATTCATAATATTACTGCAAAAGCTAACGGGGCCAATAACGAAATTCCTATAGATTTAACAGTTATAGAAAAAAGTCCGTTAGTGGACCAGCAGCAAACGGCTAATAGCTCTCCTGAAGATTCTAAACCTGAGCCTGTTGTTTCTGTAAGTGAACCAATTCTCCCCACAAGTGTGCTCGATGAAGTAATTTCCTATAGTATTCAAGCAGGTACCGTCGCCCTTACTTTCGATGACGGTCCCTCAAAATATACAAAGGAAATTACAGATATACTAAAGAACTATAAAGTAGGTGGAACATTTTTCTTTATTGGTAAAAATGTCCTCAAATATCCTAATCATGTTCAATACGTTCATGCTAACGGCTATAAAATCGGCAGTCATTCTATGAACCATACTGATTTAATAAGGCTTTCTTACGAAAAACAGGAACTCGATCTTTTGCATACCAATCAATTAATTGAGGATGTTATTCAAGAAAAGGTTACACTTTTTAGACCTCCTTACGGGTCTAATAACGAAGATACTTTGCAGATCATGAACAACAACCAAGCAAAAATGGTTCTTTGGAATACAGATACACAAGATTGGAAAAGTCATAATGCCGATAAAATTATGAATGCTGTACGAACATCTAAAACTTCCGGATCCATCATTCTTCTCCATGAATCCCAAGCCGTAGTCGACGCATTGCCACAAATCATCGACTACCTACAATCCCAGGATTTACAAATCGTAAACTTACAATAAAAACATTTGCCGCTACATAGGCAAATGTTTTTTAATGATCCATTACTACTTCGCTTTTAAACCATGATTCCGTGGGAACATTCTTCGCCAACCTAGTAAAATAGCTACGCAAAGCACTACAATATAGACGTAAATTCCATAATCAAAGATGCTAGCAATTAGATGGCCGACAACAAAGATACCGACCAGTAGACCAAGTAGCAGCATTTTTGCTGTCCCTGCATCTTGGGCAAATTCAAATGACTCGGAAAAAGGATACTCCCCAGCCTTCAAAATCGTATATGTTATGAGCATTTGTACAATTCCAACCAAGAAAATTACGAATAGGTCTGGCAAAATTCTTACTGTGAAAATCCAAGTAAACACAAAGCCAAGTACTAGAAAGATAGGCACATACAATTTCACTAAAAAAGCTTTTAATGCTCCACTGTAGGCAGCAGATGGTTGTTGAATAGGCGCAGCCTTAAATAGCCAGCTTCCTTTATAGCTTCCCGAAAACTTTAGCATGTGAACAATGTTAGGGATCATCAGGTTACAAAAGTACATGAATAAAAACATATTCCCCGTCGCAATATCAGACAGCGGTCGCTCACGCAATTCATTGAAAATAAAAACGAACGGAAAAACAAGCGACATCCCAAGCGCCGGATATACCTTCAACTTAAACTCGCGCTCTTTCTTCATCATTAGCACAGCAAAACGGAAGAATACTCTTTCTTCAGCATTCCAACAGACCATTTTTGCCCACGCCTCATCCCACCAATTGCTTTTCCGCTTCCTTTTTTTCGTATCATTCATTAACTTCTCTAAATTCCGTTCAAAAGAAGGCATCAAACGAGCGTAGCTGTACATGGCGAGCAATGGAACACAGAGGGCAAGAATCGCAAAAACAAGCATATAATCGCTTACATGATGGGCTAACAGCAATTCGAACAGTGCGCCATACCAAATCGGCGGTATGAAAAAGTGCCACCAGCTAAATAGATACGTAAAATCCAAGTCAACAAACTGAAATGACCGTATAAGTATTTGGTAGCCAATAACGACACCAACCGTTAAAATAATTTGCACGTAGTTAATAATATCCTTCAGTTTTTCACCGTCAAAAAAGCGAAGGATAAACAAGTATAGTAATGAAGTAAAGACGACGACAAGCAGGATTGTTAATAGTAACTCTACTAAAAAAATAAGCGTAAAAGCTATGCCATGTTTGAAAAGACCCACGATGAGTGGAATCGTCACAAATGAGCCCGTAATGAACGCCATATAGATCATAATATGTATAATTTTAGCCGCACTAATTGTTCTTCCACTTATCGGTTTTGTTTGTAAAATATTTTTATCTCTCACATCTAGCAAGACAGACGAAAAATCGGAAATCATCGACGTTGCTAAAAAAAACATAATGATACCGAAAGCAATACTCATTTGAAAAATGTAATTCCCGTCGAGCACCATAAATGGAATAAGCATAAGCCCATACAAGCCATAGATCCACAGTGATTTCAGAAATTGATTGCCATCCTTCTTTTTCCTAGCATCATTAAAAATCGTTGGTACCCTTCGCTCATCCATCGTCAGTTTGATGCGCAAGATTTTGTCCATCGCTTCGTAATCAATACCTAGCCTCTTACATACAGATTTAAATAACGCTAGAAATTTCAATGATTGAAAGTCACGCATATGTCTGCTCCTCTTGTACAATCGATACGAATTTCCCCGCCCTGTTTTTATGATCAGTAAAGCCCGTCAATTGATTGAAGATCTCAGCAAGCGTTCCCTCTTCACTCATTTCTTGTAACTCCTCAAAGCTACCATCTGCAACCACTTCACCTTCCACAAGTAGGACGATGCGATTACTAATTTTCTCGACGAGATCCATAATATGTGATGAGTAAAAAATAGTCTTTCCTTTTGCAGCAAGCTGCACCAAAATCTCTTGAATCACCATCATACTATTTGCATCTAGCCCACTTAACGGCTCATCCCAAAATAATAAGTCCGGATCATGCAGTAAGCTCGAAATGATTAAAACTTTTTGTTTCATCCCTTTTGAAAATGAGGATAGGCGCGTGTTTCTGACATCGCTTAAGTCAAATTCTTTCATAAGCCTTGTCGCTTTTTCTTCCGCATGTTCTCGACTCATCCCGTACAGCTCCGCAACAAAGACTAAATACTCAATTGCCGTCAAATTATCGTACGCTTCTGCATTTTCTGGAACGTATCCAATTTTCCGTTTATATGAAGGGTCCCCCGAAGCAATATCCTGTCCAAAAATCTCCACTTTCCCTTGGTAAGTATCAATTAGCCCAAGCATAATTTTAACCGTCGTACTCTTCCCAGCACCATTAGGGCCAATATAACCAATGATTTGCCCTTTAAAAACCTCCAAATTAATGCCATTTAATACGCGTTTCCCTCCATAATCCATCGTCACATTTTCAAGCGATAATACCCTTTCAGTAGCTGACTCCATACACTCACCCCTCCTCTATAATTATGTTATTATTCTAACATTTATTTACGGAAAAGGTGATGAATTTCCTTTTTCATTAGAAAAGTGGTAATGGTCACCGCCTTGCCACTTCCAGCCTATAAAAAGTCAAAATCGCTTGCTCTCTAAAATCTCCACAAATCGCGTAGAAGCTTGTGATAGAGGCACCGTTCTTAGAAAGCAGACACCAATACTTCTCTTGGGAATTTCTTCGAGCAATTGAACTTCAGATAACAGACCACTCTCCAAGTACTCTTTGGAGAACTCTTTTGTCACACAAGCAATGCCCAAATTAATTTTGGCAAACTCCAATAATAAGTCATGTGAACCCAATTCAAATTCTGGTGAAAACTGTATGCCACGTGCTGTCATAAAGTCCTCTACATATTTTCTTGAATTGGATTGTGGTTCAAGAAATATTAACGGTAATTTTACTAATTCATCCAAGCTCAGTGGCTTTGCTAGTATCTTTTTAAATTTCTCACCATAAACAAACGTATCTTGAACGTCAAAACAAGGTCTGACTTCCAACGTCGGATCGTCAATAGGTAGGTTGCAAATGGCAATATCTACTTCTCCTGATTTCAGCTTTGCACAGAGCTCCGCCGTTGTTCCATTAACAATTTTGAATTTAATGTTCGGGTAGCCATTATGAAAAAACTCTAAAAAGGGTAGTAAAAAATACCTTGAAATCGTATCACCTACACCGATTTTAAGTTCGCCTGCCGTTAAATTTTTAAACTCCAAAATCTTTTCTTCACCAACACGCAATAAATTAATGGCTGAATTGGCATACTCAAATAAAAGGCTTCCTTCATTTGTTAAAGATACGCCTCTTGGCGTCCGGTTAAAAAGACGTGTATCCAATTCTTTTTCCAACTGCATAATGGACTGACTGACGGCTGGTTGCGTCATATACAATTCTTTTGCCGCCTTGGAAAAGCTTTTATTGACCGCGACCTGACAAAAAACTTTATATAAATCTAGTTTACTTACCACATAAGCACCCCTTATACCCATCATTCGATATATTAATTTTACTTATACCATTAGTGTGATGTATATTACAAGTAGATAGTTAGATAATGATAATATCCGCCGGGGCTTGCCTTCGGTAAATAGACTTTATAATTATGAGGAGCGATTCTATTGGGAAGAGTAGTTGGAACAGTTGCGAGAGGTCTCCGTTGCCCGATTATCAATCAAGGGGATAATATCGAGGATATCGTTGTAGAGAGCGTATTAAAAGCTTCGGAAGTTGAAGGCTTTCAAATTAATGATAAAGATATCGTTTCGATTACAGAATCTATCGTTGCCCGCGCACAAGGGAACTATGCAACCATCGATCATATTGCCAAAGATATTCACGCTAAATTTGGAGACGACACAATCGGTGTCATTTTCCCAATTCTAAGCCGCAATCGTTTTGCAAACTGTCTTCGCGGTATTGCCAAAGGTGCCAAGAAAATTGTCATCATGCTGAGCTATCCTTCTGACGAAGTCGGTAACCATCTAATCAGCCTGGATCTTCTCGACGAAAAAGGCATTAACCCATGGACGGATGTGCTCACAGAGCAAGAATTCCGCCAACATTTTGGCTACCAAAAGCACACGTTCACAGGCGTCGATTATATTGACTACTACAAATCATTAGCTGCAGAATTCGGTGTTGAATGTGAGATTATCTTCTCTCAAAAACCAAAAACAATTTTACAATATACGAAGAACGTTTTAACATGTGACATTCACACACGTTTCCGTACAAAGCGTATTCTGGAAGAAAACGGTGCTGAAAAAGTGTACACGCTAGATGATATTTTAGCTGAATCTGTGGACGGTAGCGGCTATAACGAAGAATACGGTCTACTTGGTTCAAACAAATCAACGGATGACGGCGTGAAGCTTTTCCCACGTGACTGCCAACCAGTTGTCGACAATATTCAACGCATGCTACTTGAGAAAACAGGTAAAGTAGTCGAAGTAATGGTCTATGGAGACGGCGCATTCAAAGACCCTGTCGGCAAGATTTGGGAGCTAGCTGATCCAGTCGTTTCTCCTGCTTATACACCTGGACTTGCTGGTAAGCCAAACGAGGTAAAATTAAAATATTTGGCAGACAACAACTTTGCAGATTTACGTGGGGATGAGTTAAACAAAGCAATCTCCGCATTCATCAACAACAAAGATGAGGACCTTACGGGTTCAATGGAAGCACAAGGGACAACGCCACGTAAATTAACAGATCTTATCGGTTCTCTTTCTGACTTGACGTCAGGTAGTGGAGATAAAGGTACACCGATTGTCTTTATCCAAGGTTATTTTGATAACTTTACGAAATAAAATAAATGAAAACTATACCAGGCAATCGAAATCTACATAATTCGATTGCCTGGTATTTTTTATTTTTCAATTGAGCATTGACATTTCTTTTTCTAAGTTATATGGTTAATTACATAAGTAACTAACCAACATGGTGGTGAAGAAGTGAAAAACTTGATTGATGATGGTCGACCTATTTTCATTCAAATTGCAGAACGGATTGAGGATGACATTATTGAAAATAGCCTGCCGGAAGAATCGCAAGTACCCTCAACCAATCAGTTCGCTGCATTTTATAAAATCAATCCTGCTACTGCTGCGAAAGGTGTAAATCTATTGGTAGATGAAGGAATTTTATATAAGAAGCGAGGGATTGGAATGTTTGTGGCAGAAGGGGCGCGTGCAAAAGTAAAAGAAAAGCGTAAAGAGCAATTTTTCGAACAGTATGTAGTCACGATGATTCAGGAAGCGGAGAAGCTTGGAATTACAGCGGACCAGTTAACGGATATGATCCGGAGAGGAGATAACAAACGATGAACAAAGTGATTGAAGTTAAACAGCTTACAAAATCATATGGGCAGTTTAAAGCTTTACAGGACACCAGTTTCTCCATCCATGCAAATAAAATCTACGGACTTCTTGGTAGAAACGGTGCAGGAAAAACAACAATGATGAAAATGATTACAGCTCAAATTTTTCCGACTAGTGGTGATTTGAATGTATTTGGAGAAGATCCCTATGAAAATGCCAACGTTCTTAGCCAAATATGTTTTATTAAAGAAAGCCAACAGTACCCTGACTATTATAGTATTCTTGATATTTTGGAAGTCTCTAAATCCATTTTTCCAAATTGGGATGCCGACCTGTCTAGCTCACTAGTCGATGATTTCAATTTACCTTTGAAACGAAGAATTAAAAAGCTGTCGCGTGGAATGCTTTCAGCAGTCGGAATTGTGGTAGGTCTCGCAAGTCGGGCACCACTAACTATTTTTGATGAACCATATTTGGGGCTCGATGCAGTTTCAAGAGGGTTATTTTACGACCGATTAATGGAGGATTATTCAGAGCATCCTCGAACCATCATCTTATCCACCCATTTAATTGACGAGGTAAGTAACTTGCTGGAGCATGTTTTAGTTATTGACAATGGCAAGCTAATCATTGATAAAGATGCGGAGGAACTGCGTGGGAGAGCATTTACAGTCACAGGGCAAGCTTTGAAGGTGGAAGCATTCCTCCAAGGGAAAGAAACTGTGCATCGTGAGCCATTCGGCGGTTTGCTTTCAGCTACTGTCATTCATAGCGGGGATAGTTCAGATCGACAACAGGCGGAAGCAAGTGGACTTGAAATTTCTCCTGTATCTTTGCAGCAACTCGTCGTTCATTTGACAAATGGCAAAAAAGGAGTGTTTGTATAATGAATCGAATTTCCGGTGTCTTAACCCTTCATTATCGGGATAAATGGTCCTGGGTTTATATTCCTGCTATAATTCTATTCTCTAGTTTCGCTGTGAATCTCCTTGTTGGTTTCCTAGTACCAAGTCCAGAAGCCATTTATACAGGCGGAGTCTCATCCATTTTTATTTATCTTTTTGTAGCAGGAATTATCGTAGTGGCAAAAACGTTTCCTTTTGCAGTCGGAATGTCAATTAGAAGAGTCGACTATTTTATCGGGACTGTAGCGATTGGAACAATTTCCAGCTTCGTATTCACCTTACTGATTTTTTCAATGGGACAGTTAGAAAACCAGTTGAATGGTTGGGGAAATAGGCTCCACTTTTTCTATTTCCCCTATTTAAATGATGGTACGTTAGTAGAACAGTTTGGTATGTACATGATCCTATTTCTTCATTTATTCTTCCTTGGCTTTTTAATAGCAAGCTTTGCGAAACGTTTTGGGCGCAAGGGGATGTTCATTTCATTAATGGCTTTCCTGCTAATTGGAAGTATCGTAGTTTACCTCATACATTTTTTTGAACTTTGGAGTAATATCTTCAGTTGGTTTGTAGACAAAACAGCTGTACAAATTTCCTTCTGGCTTTTGCCTTTTGTACTGTTCTATCTACTTGCTTCGTTCCTACTGCTGCGGAGAGTAAGCGTATAAATAAAATGCCGAGTACCCGAATGATTCAACATTCGATGAGTACTTGGCATTTTGATTTATTATTCTTGTAAAAAATCCAACAATTTTTCTTCGTCCAATGGCCTGCTATAGTAATAGCCTTGCACGGTGTCGACATTCATATTACGTAAAATCTGGAGCTGCGCCTCTTCTTCTACACCCTCTGCAACAATATGAAAGCCCAAACTTTGTCCCAGCGTAATAATTGTTTGCAAGATGGCTTGTACAATCGGATCTTCTTCAATTTGATGGATGAAGGAACGATCTACTTTGACGCAGTCAATCGGCATCAGACGCAAATAATTCAAGGAAGAATAGCCTGTTCCAAAATCATCCAAGGCAATGTGGATACCCAATCGCTTTAACTCTTCCAACTTCTGGATTGTTTCCTCTTGATAATTAATGATGACGGACTCTGTTATTTCAATTTCAAGGAAGGACGGTTCAACATCATAATAGGCTAGCTTCTTTTGTACTTTTTGAACAAAATCCGCTTCACGCAATTGAAGTGCACTGACATTTACCGCCACACGCTGTATCGTAACATCCTCCTTGGCAAGCCGTTTGATCATTTGTAAACTCGCATCTAATACCCAATCACCAATCGTAATAATTTGACCTGTACTTTCTGCTAAAGGAATAAATTCCGCAGGCGAAACCATTCCTAGCTCTGGATGCTTCCATCGAATGAGCGCCTCAACACCAGTCGTCTCCCCACTACTAATATCGAGCTGCGGTTGATAGTGAAGGAAAAACTCTTCGTTCAACAGCGCTTGTCTCAAACCATCTTTCAGCTTGAGCTCCTTTTCAATTTGGCCTTTCATATCATTATTAAAGAAAGAAATACAGTTACGACCTTGTTCTTTTGCATGATAAAGAGCCGTGTCAGCATCTATGAGCAGTTCCCCTATCGTTTTTGCATCAGTAGGGTACAAGGACACACCCATAGAGGCTGTAATGTAGACATGCTGCCCGAATAATAAGAACGGATTCATGAATGATTCGTGAATTCTTTGTAAGACATTATCAAAATAGTCTACATCCTCTTTTTCAGCCCGCATGATTAATACAAATTCGTCTCCACCGAAGCGTCCAAAAAAACTAGTCTTCGGTAACATTTCGCCTATTCTTTTTCCTACCTCAATCAGCAACTCATCTCCGTACACATGCCCTTTTGAATCATTAACATGTTTGAATTGGTCCAAGTCGAGAAAAGTGACGGCCATCATTTCTTTATCGGTATTCATTTCGTCAAGCCACTGTTGCATTGTTTTTTCAATTGAATTCCGATTGGCTAAACTCGTTAGTGAATCATAGCTTGCTTGATAATCCAATTCTTCCACTTGATTTTTAATTTGCTGCGCCATTTGTTCGACGGCATGTGCAATTTCACCGACTTCATCTTTCCGCTTCATGCCCATTTTTATGCTAAGATCTCCATCTTTTATTTTATTAATTTGGCGAACAATGAAGGGAATGTCTTTCAATAAGTAATGCAAAACAAATGATAAAGTTGTTAACAAAACAAGGATAGCAATAGTCCAAGAAATAAATATCGACCTTTCGTATTTTGTAAGGGGGGCTAACACCACTTCTTCAGGTATATACACAGCAATTTTCCATCCTAGTTCATCCAGTTGACGAACCGAAGCGAAATGGATGCCCTCATCTGTTTGAAGTCGTAATATCTCTTCCTCTTTTAGAGGTATATCCCGAATCGTTTTCCAGATTTCCCCTGGATCGTATAAAATATCTCCTTGATCAGAAACTAAGGCTACTTTTTGTCCATCCGTCTCGAGTGGTTCTAATAAGTCTGCTAGACCATCCAGATGAATGTCTACACCTAGATAACCTAATTGTTCTTTTTCTACTATGACTGGATACGTTATACTGATCGTTAATTGATTTGTTGTATAGTCAATATAAGGTGAAGAAAATGCGAGCCCTTCATTTTCCAAAGCTTTTTTAAACCAAGGACGCTCTTCGATAAAATATAATGCATCCGTAACATAATCATCATTCGCAACGTAATAGCTATTCTTCGTATGAGCAAGCCAAACCATATTAACATCTTCATTGTTTTCTTTTGCTTGCACTAATGCTTTTTGGATCCAATCATAGTCTTTATTGGAACGAACATTTTCTCTTTTTTCATTAGTACTCATAAAGCTTTCGATGACTGGAATAGATGCAAGTTGATGAACAATTTCACCTTTTTGTTCAAATACAGAAGAAACAGCATCTTTTACATTATCATTTTTTATAGCGAGCTCCCGTTCAACTTGGTCGATCAAAATAGCTTTCGTCATAGAGTGAGAATAGAAAGCAATCGTCAACATCGTTGACAACACAACGACAAGCATCGCAATAACAACTTTACCGTTTATCCCCAATTTCATAGACTCTCCTCCACCCTATTTCCAATATCTCTTTTGACCTATCTATTATATATTCTCATTGTATCTACTTTTTTCCTGCTTATTCGGTAAATTTATCAGAAATATGTCGAATTTGATAAATAAATGACTAAAACATTTTGAGGTGTTTTGTTTTTGAACAATCTATCCAACAGAAAACAGATGATAGACACTTAAATGATTGAAGTTTTGATAAGTGAATCAATTTCATAATTGAACAATCAACAATAAAATCCGAACAAGGTTGATTTCCGCTTCAGTCGGACGCTTTCCGCGGGCACGGCTTCAGCCAATCGAACAGCGTAGGGTTCGATTTGCCGTATTTCTGCGTTCTTTGCGGAAATTAAGGCATCTGCCCTCCTGCTCTCAACGCTTCGCTTTTGTTCGCAAAAGCCGTTCTTCGTGACGGCTTTCGCAGGAGTCGCCGCCTTACGCTACAATCAACGAGAGTACAATATCATATTGACGAACACTAGAATGAATTAGCAAATAATTATTCATCTTTTACCAGAAACAAGGAATTATGAAATTGACTCAAGTGGCCAACATCTTTTTTATTTTCCGTGTAACACTATGACACCCCAGGACGTTTTTATTAGTATAAGCAGCTTGGTTAAGAGAGAAGGTGAAAGCCAATGCCCCAAATGAATAGGAAAGACATGCCTACAAAGTCTGTAGAAGAAATATGTCATGCAACATGGAAGCCTTTATACCGCTTCATTTATTACAAAGTACAAAATCATGAGGAAGCAGAAGAAATCACACAGGAAACCTTTGTAAAAGCTATCCCTTATTTACGTAAGGGCAAGATTCACCCTGACAAATATAGTGGATTTTTAAAAACAGTCGCATTAAATGTTCTTCGCGATAGATGGCGAAAGAAAAAACGCAGAGGGATAAGCGTCGATATTGAGACCATTCATCCTGAGGAAAGTGCTGTAGGTGACGCTACAGAAATGAGCGTTGAACGCCTTGTCATCGAAAAAGCACTCTCACAACTTCAAAAAGAACAACAGACGGTCATTGAATTGAGAATAATCAAGGGATATTCGGTAGCAGAAACCGCCAAAATTATGGATAAAACAGAAGTAAATATTCGTGTGATGCAGCACCGGGCATTGCAATCGCTTGCCAAGATTCTTAAAACAGTTAACTAGAGAAGGGGGTACGAGTTATGTCTAAGCATGAACAACAACTATCCGAGTATATTGATCGTTTGAATACAGAACAAAAACCGATAGACCATGACACCATTTCGGAATCTGTTGAAATCGAGGAACTGTACTCCACAGTCCAACGCATCCGAAGTCTAAAAGAGCCCGCGGAACCTAATTCTGATTATGAAAAAATGCTTGTTCAACAAGTAGAGAACGAATTATCACGCCAGAAACGGTTACCCCGGAAAAAAGGAATGCTCTTTACTGGTATTGCCAGTATTGCTGCCATTTTAGCCATACTATTTAACATGTTTTCTCCCTTTACTAACAGTGATATTGTGAATGCCATGGAAGTAGCTTTCGATGACGTAAAAGCTTACCACGGATTTCTTGAAATTATCGCAACGAATGCGAACGAGGAGTCTACAATGCAAGCGAAGTTGGAGGTATGGGCGAATAGAGATGGACATTACGTTGTCAAAGGTTTAGAAGGAATCAATCAAGACATCGTTACCGGTAACAACGGAAAAACGAAGTGGCAGGTCAATCCAAATGAAAAACAGGTTCATCGATTCCCAGCGTTCCCGGACACTTATCATTTTGCATTTGAACTTGGCCATGAAGTTAAAGCAGTGACAAATGCTTTATCTACAAAAGTGATTGGAGATGATACCGTCATAGGTAGAAAAGCTTCAATTGTAGAAGTAACACCTCAAGGTGGGCAGCCTTATCGAATATGGATTGATAAGGAAACAAAGCTTCCGTTACAAAAACAAACAGCCATGCACAACGCATTACAATACACAATTACTTTCACAGACATCGATTTCAATGAGACGATTCCTGAAGAACTTTTGTCCTATCAAGTTCCGAAAGGCTACCAAGAGGTGGAAACATCACCTGAACAAATCGTCAATAGCCTAAATGAAATCCCGTCGGCTATTGGATACATTCCAGAAATGCCAAAAACGATTTCCGAAGGATACGACCAAAATTATATGACGATTATCCCTAATCAAGGTCTTGTTAAGATTTACTACACCTCACAACACAACGACAACAAGATTGTCTTCATACAAGGTCAGGCTGTCAGTCCATTTACACCTGTTCGAACCGCTACTCTTGGCAAGGTAAATGGCAAGGTAGCCGAAATACAGTCCCCTATTTATGAGGATGTAGGGATTTTAGGTGGCGGCGGTCTGTATGCAGGCATGACAGATGTCAGTTCGATTCGTTGGCAGCAGAATGGCTTTGAATACGTTGTCATTGGCAATGCTGCTTTGGAAGAACACGCGGCATTTGTAAATAGTCTAACGAGTGATGCATTTGAAATGCCATCAACTACTGCCGATTCAGGAACTACACCACAATTTGACGTTCCATATGACATGACCATAGAGGAAAATACGCAAAAAAGCGTCGATGCTGGAAGTTCGCCTTGGAGATTAGATCCTGTTGCCGTAGCGCAAGTTTTTGTCAGTCTTCAAATTTCTCCCGATGGAATTGTAGGCGACTACCCCATTGATTTACAGGATTTTAACGTCCTGACACAAAGCGATGCAGAGGTAGTTTTAGAAGTAAGTAGCGATCAAACACCGATTACGACTATCTATCTAAAGCGACTTATCCGTCCCGATTCTACCGGAATATGGACTGTTGTTGGATATGATTGAAATAGTGATGCCAGGCACTCGAGGAGTACCTGGCATCACTATTTTTCACCAATCTTGTCCTATAGTGCTAAACCTTTAGTTACACTACTGTCACTAGTTCGACAGCCTCTACTACCAAAGGAGTTCCAGCAGAAAGGTTGCCTGTAACAGTGTTAAAGGTCAATTCTGTAGCAGAAATTGTATACGAATCGCCCTCTTGTAACACACCGTTAATATAGAAATTATAGTAACCATTCGTTACGACTGGAAAAGCAGTTGCAGCAACCCCGCTGTCATCCAGAAAAGCTGTTGCATCAATAGTAGTAGCATCGGCAACAATTAAAGGTGCTGCCAACACATTAAAAAACCTTGTCGAAGTACCTGAGACATTCACGTGAATATTAATTAAGGAAAGCGCCATTTGATTCACCTCCTTTCATTTACACTGTAGTAAATGAAAAGTTGCGCTGAAGTGACAGGGCTGTCCACGCCAAAAACTCAATTCACTTTATAAACTCCGTTCAGCTAAGAACGTCAACAATTCAAGAATAATAGGAGTACCTCTATAAATGGTTGCATTTGCTGGGCTAATCGTTAAGGAGTTCGTGTCCACGCTATACATTCCTCCCTCTTGGATAACCGCGTTGATGAATAGATCAGCGTACCCATTTGGACTGAAGCTCATAAATTCTGTTGTTGAGCTTCCATCATCGTTATAAAATAGGGTTGCAGGGAGTGTAGCTCCATTCGCCAAATTAATGTTAGCCGTTGCAACATAAAAATATCTTTTTACAGTGGGTATGATACTAATTTCAGAGGTATTTATGGGCTGAGGTATCGGAGGAAATCCAATGCAAGTAGAGCTAACTTTTATTGTTGGCCAGCATGCGGTTCTATTTCCGCAGCTTTTAATCACATTCATTTTCACTACATCTCTTTGCTTTTTACAGTTCTCCATAGTGTTATCACCCCCTAACCATAGTGTATGATAATAGTCGGTTAGCTGATTAGCCGTTTACCCTGATGTATATGCATTACATAAGAAATCCCTCTTCTTTCCACACCAAACCTTTGCAAGTAATTGGATACCACGATCAATTTCCTCATGTGAAAGCCCACCATATCCAAGTAACACTAAATGAGCTGGCTTCGCATTGGCGTAAGAAGTTGAAACAGGATACACACGAATATGAATAGCTTCTGCTAACTCAATGGCGTCTTTCTCGGTTAAATTTGATGGTAACTTTAACACGATATGTAGACCTGAGTTCTCCCCAATCACTTCAAAGTCAGGCGTTAAATACTGATGAATGGCCTTTACAATCGCCTTCTGTTTTTGTCGGTAAATCGTACGCATTTTATCAAGATGACGCCTCCAATATCCTTGCTCTATAAAATCAGCAAGGGTGAGCTGGTCCATTCGAGAAACTGTTGATTTTTGAAGCGCAAATAGCTGCTCAAACGGCTCCACGAGCTTCATAGGTAAAACAAAATAACTCATACGAAGAGAGGGAATTAGTGTCTTTGAAAATGTTCCAAAGTAAATGACGCGCTTCATTTGATCCAGCTCGGCAAGAGACGGAATCGGTTTTCCTTTATAGCGAAATTCACCGTCATAATCATCCTCAATGATGTACGCACTGTTTTGATGCGCCCAGTGAATTAACTCAATTCTCCTTTGAATCGTTAAAATCATCCCCAGTGGAAATTGATGGGCAGGCGTCGTATAAAGTAACTGATGTGGTCCATTTGGAGCCGTCACACCGAATTCATCAACAGGAATCGCTTTATAGGGTATATTGTGCTGTTCGAAAACTGCCCTCGCGCGAATAAACCCCGGATCCTCAATAGCGACAGACTGTGCTTCGCGGAAGAACTGGCAAATCATCTGCAATTGTGCTTGTGTGCCACTACTGATAAAAACTTGATGCGGTGCACAGGATACGCCACGGGATTGCTGAACATATGTAGCGATTTCTTGACGCAGTCTCCATTCCCCTTGCCAAGGACTTGTTGTAAATGAGGCATCTCCAATATGTCGACTCAGTAGCTTTTTCCACGTTTTAAAAGGAAAAGCATCCTTCGCTACATGGCCTGAATGGAAGTCAATTTCAATCTCAATCACTTCAGAGGAAGCACTTTGTATGGGCTGTACTTTCTGAGCGAGACGTTTATAATCATAGGCTGCAACAAAATAACCTGACCTCTCCTTACTGTCAATATAACCTTCAGCTACTAATTGAGCATAGGCTTCCTGTACCGTGTGAACACTGACACCTAAATCTCTAGCAAGCTGCCGTTTTGAAGGTAACTTCGTCTGTAAGGGGAGTTGATGCTGGATGATTTTCTCTCGAATTTGTTCATATATTTGAAGATAATACGGGCCATTTCCATTGAACGATAACTCCATAAAAAACACTCCTCTGGTATGGTTATTCTGATGTAATTTGGTACTTCTAATCATATCAAAATTCATGTGTAATGAAACAAAGGAGTGAATTATCATGGAAGCTATTCAATTAATCGGAGAGACTGTACTGTTACGGCCCATGACAGAGGACGATGTAGAGGGCATATACGGATGTTGCCAGGACGAGCGCATTTGGGCACATCTGCCGCAAACGTTGCAAACACGAGAGGATGTACAAGCCCATATTGAACAGGCACTAGTAGATCGAGAACAAGGAGCCGAGTACCCTTTTGTCATCGTTCTTCTAGAAACAAATGAAATTATTGGCTCTACGCGATTTTTAGATATTGCCACTGCCCATAAACGTTTGGAGATCGGTTATACTTGGCTACATCCTTCCGTTTGGCGTACAAACGTCAATACAGAATGCAAATATTTACTGCTAACTTACTGCTTTGAGCAACTACAATTTCAGCGCGTGCAAATTAAAACAGGCCATGAAAATACCCAATCACAAAAAGCCATAGAACGTATTGGAGCTACAAAAGAAGGAGTTTTGCGCAATCATATGATTCGACCGAATGGTACAGTGCGGCATACGGTTATGTATAGTGTTGTACAAGAGGAATGGTTGGAAGTGAAGCAGCATATTGAGAGATTGATGGAGGTGTATAAGAAATAAATTTGTACGCGTTAGATTGTCGACAAAGGTGAGCACCTTTTATCTGTGTCTCACCTCCTGTCAACTTTAGCTGACCCAGACCCAACAAGAAATATGTCCCTAAAGTATACCGTTACACCTTCTAGCAGCTTGAAAGTCAATGTGAAAAAGATTGTTTCTAGCACAAGTATTAGGCCATTTCGCTACTTGTGTTTTTTTACAGCGATTTATTCGTAAGTAAATTATCTATTGTCGCCTCCTTTGGATCAGTTTCAAATCCTTTCTTCCAAGTAAGGAAGACTGCTAATAAAGCCACATATAAGATGCCGCTAAGGACGATGAAACAATAGAAAATCAGTCCTGATGATACCATTCCCGTGAAGATTGCCAGAAGGACCACTCGAACTAGCAGGCCAACAGAGCGAAATACACCATCTACTCTTCCGATAATGTGATTTGGAATCCGGTCCATTAAAAAGGAATTTCTTGCAACCCTTGCTCCGCTATTTCCTATCGCAATGAAAAACATGATTGTTAAATAGATAGGAAGATCGACATAAATAATGAACGATATGACGATTGCATACAACAAAACGCTTAGAATAATTGTTTTTTCATTCCCTATTTTCCTTGCAATCATCGGTATCATCGCTCCTGCGGCGATTGCGCCCATTGCATATATCATACTTTCAAGCGCATAGATACTTCCAGAGACTTTCAATACATCCATCAAATAGACGGGAAATAAATAATTTGTTAGCATAACCCCAATGAATGGCATCGTAGAGAAAAGTAAAAAGATAAATATAATGGGTCTCCTCCACAAATACTTGATGCCTTCTGCTCCTTTGGTCTTTGCTATTCGTTTCTCTTCACCATTTGTACGTCTTTTATAAGGCAACTTCAAGTAAAAATAGATGGCTACCGCATACATGCAAGCATCGACTAACAAAATATAATGTAGATCCCACTTGGTTATTAGTACGCTAGCTACCCCACCGGCAATCATGCTTGATAGCTGTCCTTGAATTTCCATTGTTCCATTCAAAGAACTGTATTGCTCTTTACTAAAAATCTCTTGATTTAAAGCAAACATGGTCGGATAAAAAAAGGTATAATACAAACTCCCAATCATGTAAATGATCATATAATGCCAAACTTCATAAGATGCCCCTGCGAATCCCATTATTGAAAAGATGAGCAGCATAATCAGACTCACCGTTTGACTGATTAATAAAATCTTTTTTCGGGACATCTGATCAACCAAATGGCCAACAAAAGGTGTAAGGATAAAGCTCAGAATAGTCATACATAGTGTAACGTAGCCAAACACCGCATCACCATTTTTGCCGGTGACAAGTAGCCAAGGAACGGCAATCATTGTTATTCCAGAACCGATGGAAGAAGCAATGTTGGCAAAGATGATTAAACGGAAACGTGAATCTTGAAATAAATTAGTCATAGTAGTAAACCCCTTCCAGAAAGAACAACGCGTTATCTACTTTGACTATAATCGAAAATCTGCATTCCCTTTTCATTCAAAAGTCTTAGTTTCATTTCATTAAAATGACTGAGTTTAGGAATAGCCAATAGAAAAAGAGCTTTCAATCATACAATCCATTGAAAGCCCTAACTCTTGTTTTATTCCTTTAGTCATCACTCGATTCGGTTAAACCATATTTCACTGCATAGAGCGCAGCTTGTGTTCGATCCTGAACGAGTAATTTTGAGAACATATTAGAAATATGCGTTTTTACGGTTTTTTCCGTGACAAGTAATGACGATGCAATTTCACGATTACTTTTTCCTTTCGTTAACTCTGCTAAAACTTCCTTTTCACGCCGTGTCAATGGGTTGTAAATATGCGGTAGCGTTTCCTTTGGTTCTCTCATCTTCATTAGATGCGTTGTTGCATGCGGATGAAGTGTATTTTCTCCCCGCATGATTTTTCGTATACATGAAACGAGCTCGTCTGGCTCAATATCCTTTAACTGATACCCAGCCGCTCCCGCTTCAATAGCCGGAATGACGTGATCTCGATCAGAAAAACTGGTTAACATGAGTACCTCAACTTGCGGGTAATTCTTTTTGATGTGCCTAGTTGCTTGAATACCGTCCATGACAGGCATCATCAAATCCATAAGCACAATATCAGGTTGCAGTTCGCCCGTTAATTCAATCGCTTCTTTCCCATTTTTGGCTTCACCAATCACCTGGATGTCTTTCTGCGTTTTCAAGAAAAAAAGTAAGCCCCTTCTAACGACATGATGATCATCTACAATGAGTACCTTTATCATTCCGTTCACCTCTTAATAGGGTATACGGACTAATATCTCCGTCCCTCGTCCAATTTCACTATCCCATTCAACTGAACCGCCTGCAGTCTTTGCACGATCCTTCATGCTTTGTAAGCCCATTGAGGGAAGCCTAATTCCATGATCTATTAAAAATCCTTGACCATCGTCCTTAATGACAAGTAAAACATCGGTTTTCGTTACATTCAAAAATATTTCCACGACATTGACCCCTGCATGCTTCCGAATATTATTTAATGCCTCTTGTGAGATGCGAAATAAAGTTTCTTCAACACCTGAAGGTACGTTAAGGACTCCAGATACGCGCGAACCCACGGACAGTCCTAACATTTCTGCATAGCCTTTTATCGCTTCAAGCAACCCACTTTCAAGTCCACTTGGACGAAGCTGCCAAATTAAGGCCCTCATCTCATTTAACGCTTCCTGCGACAAGTACTGTATTTCCTTAAATGTCTCTTTTATATCAATTTGATTTGTCATCTCTGACCCGCCCCTTGCAGTCAAAGTTACTGAAAATAACAGTTGGTTCACAGAATCGTGCAGATCTCTTGCCAAGCGATTCCGCTCCTGTAAAAGCGCGAGCTTCTGCTCCTGTTTCGTCAATACAATCCGTTTAATCGCTGAGCCTATCTGGAAGGCAAGTGACTCGAGTAAAGCGAGTTCCCCCTCAGAATAAGTGACTGTATTCGGGGAAGCGACATTCAATAACCCAAACCGTTCCTGCCCCGATTGCAGTGGTACCGTTGCATGATGCGTAATTCCACCATTGTCGCCTAGCTTTGTAGCAATCGCATTCTCAATCCGCTGACATTCAATAATATTCGATGCCTTTTCTAATTCCCCATTTTGGTATCTGGACACACACCAACAGCCGCCCTTTTTCAAATGGTTGCATCCGTTTTGAGCTAGCGCTTCGGGGAGATTTTCACTCACAATCAGCTGTTGTTTACCTTTGTCATCAATAAAAAATATCCAACCCGTTTGAAAGTTAGTACCTTTTAAAAACTTACTTAGGGCACCGGACAGCATCGCCTCTATTTCAGTTTCTTCATTTATAAACTCTGCAATTTCCTTTAATAGTCTGACGTTCAAAAGTTCTGTTGGGTGCATATAAACACCTCCATCCTATTTGTCATTGTATAGTATCTACTATGATACCATTCAGTGAGAATCCGCACGCCCCCCTACTTTTAGCACAAGTACATCGATCGAATCTTAATGTGCATACAAAAACGGAGTACCTTGTCTTTTGGGTACCCCATTTTTTATATGTTGTTCATTATTGAACATTTATAACTACTGCTTCTCCAAGTTTCTTTTTAAACAACCTCTCATGCTCAAGCAGCCATTCCTTCCTCCACAAGCCACCCGCATAACCCGTTAACTTTCCGTCTGCACCTATAATACGGTGACAAGGGATGACGATACTTAATTTATTTTTTCCATTAGCGGTTCCTACTGCTCTGACGGCTTTTTCATTGTTAATGGAAACAGCGATATCCTTATAAGACCCTGTATGAGCATAAGGAATTGTTGTCAAAGCATTCCACACCGTTTTTTGAAATTCAGTACCCTCGAAGTGATAGGGGAATGTAAATACATGACGCTTCCCTTTAAAATATTCATCCAGTTGATTAAAGCATTCTACTACAGCGTCGGCGGTCACATCACCTACCTCATTGACGATTTCATCCCGATCAACAAACAATATTGAACTAACTGCTTCCTGTGAACCCACTATTTCTAGTACACCAATTGGTGATTTGTAATCTAATTTATGCATATAAAGACCTCCAGAGATAAAAGGTAGCATACGCCTGCCAACCTTTCCAATTAATCGCAACTTCTTTTATTTCTTCGATTGTAGGTTTACGCTCAAGTCCTAATTGTAGCTTTAACGCATTTTGAAGGCCGACATCTGCTATTGGAAAGGCAGACGGATCGTGCAAGCATTTCATCATCACATAATCTGCCGTCCATGCACCTACTCCTCGTACTGCCATTAGAGATTTTTGCACTTGCTGATTCGTTTGCTCCTGTAGCAACATTTCTTTTGTTAATTGACCAGCCGCCATCATTTTAGCTACTCCAATCACATATTCAGCCTTTCTAACAGTAAATTGCAACGTTCTTAGTTCCTCTACCTCTAGTATGGCTATTCTTTCATAAGTTGGGTATAGCCAAAAAGTATCACCTTCAAAAGTGAGACATTCTCCGAAGCTTTCGACAAAGCGTTTTTTTAATTTGTAGGCAAATGTTAAATTGATTTGCTGCCCCATGATTGCCCATGTCAATGCTTCGAATAAATCTGGTATACACATCATCCGTAACCCATAATATTTCGTGTAAAGCTGCTGCAATACCTTATCTTGGTTGGCTACTTTATAAAAACAGCTCAAGTCTTGATCCAAATCAAACCATTCCCATATATATGCCGCTACTTGTTCATAATCGTTTTTAGATGATGGAGCAATTGGGAATTCTACATGAATGACTTGTTGAGCGAATCCTATTTTGCATAGAATTAGTTCTTGATTGACTTTAATTAATTTATACAATAAACCATCTTTAATTTGATGGAGCACTTCTTCGTTGGATCTGCCCAAGAATACTAAGCATTCTTCAAAATTGAACTCCTTTGGTGGGTATAGCTCAATAAACGACCCATGATTGATCCATTTCATCTTCGTGGCTCCCCTTTTGCAAGAATACGATATTCACTAGGTGTACAATTCTTCAAACGGCGAAACACTTTATAAAAGTTTGAAGGACTCTGAAAGCCAACTTCATAACAAATCTCTAGATTCGATTGATTTGTGCTGGAAAGGAGATACGCTGCTTTATCGATTCTTATTTTCTCCAAATAAGTACGTGGCGTTTCCGATGTTTCCCGCTTGAACAATCTTTCGAGATAAAAAGGGCTTACCCCGACATGATTCGCAATATCCTGCAAAACCAACTTTTGTTTATAGTGATTGATTAAAAAGGAAATTACGATTCTAGTTAGCTCCGCATGCGGGGAATGATCAACTTCGGGTTGACATCTTTTACAAGCACGAAAACCTGCTTTTTCAACTGTATTGATGTCATAATAGAAATCTACATTTATTTTTTTAGGCTTCCTAGATTTACAGGATGGCCGACAGTATATTTTTGTTGTTTTTACTGCCGTAAAAAATAACCCATCATACTTTTGATCGCAAGCCATGATTTTATCCCACATTTCATCAAAAGAAAGATTGAGTCTATCCTCCATTGAATTCCCCCTCCCTAAGTCATCCCTTATACGACAATGAGGCATCTTGTGATTCTATTTATTGTGAAGCATTGCTGGCTAAAAAGGAAATCATTTCATCAGATATTGTACTTCCTTTGATGAATGTAATTTGTTGAATTCCTGTGTTGCATCCATTTTAACAAGAATCCTGCACCCATTTCGTCCTCATTCTTGCACTTATGGTCTCCAAAACAAAAAGTGCAAGATACTCAGTCATTCAAAATCCAATGAGTATCTAGCACTTTTATTTGGTTACATTTATTTTCTTTCCAAAACCGCAAAATAATTTCCTTCATTATCAGCAAAGTTAAATACCCGACCAGAAGGCATTGTGACCAGCTCTCCGACCGTAACTTGCTTGTCCGATAGATCTTTGTACAATGCATCCAAATTATCCGAGAACAGTAGTAAGGAAGGTGCTTGAAGGTTTAACTCGGGCTGCATTTTAGCAATGAGCTCCTTATTGTGTAGAACAATCGACGTTTCCGCGTCCTTCGTTGGCGCGATTTCAATCCATTTCATACCTTGGCCATTATCCTCTTCTGAAATGACGCTAAATCCTACTTTTTCTGTCCAAAATTTCACATTCTCGTCCTGGTTATTGACATATAGCATAATTTGACCGATTTTTGAAATCATCATATTCTCTCCCTATCCGTTATTTTTTTGAACATATCTTCAATTTTAGTAGCCGTTTGCCGTTGTGCTTAACTTCTCTATCAATATAGCCCCCAGCTGCCTTGTGTTATAAGGATTGCCATTCGAATTATTAATTGATATCGTAAGTTCCCCTGCTATTTCCCTAAGAGTCGGCAATACCTTCGATAATTTTTGCTCTTCTTCCCGAATCTCTATAGCACCGCTTTCAAGTTGGCTAATCACATACTTTTGAAATGTCGCACTTTTAGTTTTAGTAGCCTTGCTACTGTCTATTCTTTTCGGGGTTGGCCGGTACTCTTTTGTAACAATGAAAGCAGACGGTAATTCGTTTTTTGTTTTCAATTGTTTATTCCAAAGGGGATTATATTTTTGGATCAAGCTTACCTCAAGATGTTTAATGACATCCAAATTATTTAATGGCATTACATAGAAACGAATATCTTTTGTCTTTCTTTCTTCTGTTATTAGGGCATTTAGGTGACAATTCGTCGATTGACCATCCCTGTAACAGTTTTTCGGAGCGATTTTTCCATACCCATAATTAATTCGTTTCTTAAAAGTATCCAGGCACCGTCCTATATAGACAAGCTCTTGATTCACAACATAAGCATATAAACCCTTTAGATTCAAAACGTTTGAATCTTGAATAGAAAATTGACTATACGATAGATCTCCGTAGGGATTTAAAAAACGCTTATACGTTTCTTTTTTATTTTGCTTATTTACTAATAGCGCTTCACCTAACGGAGTATCTAAGAAACCACGTAAGTCGTGTTCGCATCTATTCTCTAAAAATTTATACTTAGGATGCAACAGTGTCTCACGCAAGGTTTTATTATTTTTTTGTGCAAAAACATTTGATTCGATTATACCTTTAAAATCCAAATAAACATTTTGGAAAGGCATTTCCTTACTGTTTAACTTTAACGTTAAAACATTCATTACCACTCCCCCCAATCCCGTTATAACTAGTCCAACACGATGACCATATTGTTGAACAAGGTCAATTCCAAGGATTCAAATGCAGCGTTAAGTGATATCTCCTCTTGCTCTTTCGCAATTGCTTCAAGCTGATTATAGGCTTGCCGTCTGTAAAACAACTTTCGAACGGTACTTGTCGATATGCTATTGTCGGTAGCCGTCAAATTAAAGGAATAAATTCCACTTTTGCTTAAACGTCTATTCTATTTTAACAGCTTTCCCTCGAATTATAGCGTTTATCATTTATCCTTCTCCATTTTTTCCAGTCCTAAAAAAGGGGTCATCGCTGGCACTGTCAGGATCTGCGTAGCCACTTCTGCTTGTCTCGTACTGAAAAAGATTTCGTTTTTCAAATAAGTGTACAATTATAAAAAAGAAGGGGAATACTTTGGGTATCAAGCATTTCCCTTCTTTTATCTTCATTAAATTGCATATTCAAAAAGTGGATCCAAACTTTTTAGTTCTTCTGGTGAAATCTCGCTCATGTTGCACTCGAAGTCCATTTTAACCCACCAATCCGGTGTAGCCGTTTCATTAATATAGTTAATCATTACTTTATGTTTAATTCCTCGTTCTAACAATGCTCCAATTCCAGCTGCATAAAAACGTGGAACGTAGCCTAATTTAGTTCCTAATCCCCCATAAACTGCAACTGCATTTACATCAATTAAATTTTCGGGTTCTAATTTTAACTCAATTTTATTTGTAGTACGTAAAATACTTGGCCAATTGTTAGGCAAATCTTTTTGATGACGCATTCCATTGATAAAGAAAGTGGTAATCAACTTTCCACTCTCAACTTTAAGTGATTTTTCAAATGAATAGGTATCATTAGCCGATTTCCCACGTGTTTGTTCTAACAACTCCATTTTTGAAGCAGTTTTATCTAAATGGAATTCATCAAGTATATGATTAAAGTCTGCTCGAATGTCCGAAGGTAACCGACGATCGAAGGCAGGAAATAATTTAGTAGCTGTATATGTTTTTTCTAAATGAGAAAATGAGGGGTGTAACATATAACCATTCTGCAGGGCATCCCTTACCTTTTGATTACCTTCACTTTGCCATGTATACGTGAATTCATATTGCCCATTATAGTGGGATAATGTACCAACATGGTAATGTAATCGCGACTCTGAATTTTGCCAGACAACCCAAAGCGATTTATGTTCTTCCATATATTACTCCTCCTCTCTAAACCATTGTAGAATAGATTGCTGACGAAAGGAAATAATTACTTTTAGCCATTCTTTTTGAATATCACTTAAAATCGCATATCCATCAATAATTTCATAATAACGCTTGAAATCAAAACGTTCAATTCTATTAATAATCGACAGCGATTCCCCAAAGTAACTCTGTTTCAAATAAGTTAACATATCTTTCGCTTTGACCTTTTTGTGTTCAAATAACCCTGCTTTTACAGATGCATTACGCATATATTTTGCTAATTTAATATCATTTGATAAGTACTCTGCTAACTGCTTATCATCAAACCGAAACCCTAAGGATGCACCGTTATCATAGATTTTAGAGAATTCCTTTTGATTTTGTGACTTGAATAAAATCATCCAATTGTAGGGATGTCTATCTTGATTACCAATTAGAATATCAAAGTAATTCATTTCAATAAAGTCTAACTTAGTAGCTTCCCAAAAATCTAATTGCTTCATCAATGCTATACCTGCTCTAATCAATTCCAAACCTTTTAAGCGCGTTTCTAGGAACTCTTCATAGTTGACTACACCACTAAGAAGCACTCCACCTTCCTCATTCGCAACACCAAGCGGAATGATATTCCTTAGTAAACTGCCTCTACGCCCATTTCGAACGACAATCTCTACATCCATCATCTGAAGTCCTAACAATCTACCAATATCGGCCGCTATTAACTCTGTTATATCTTCCCAAGATGTACCTACGGCAAATTGTCTTGGATACTTAATAAGGTACCTTTGTCTTGTTTCAGAGTCTATGAGTTCTTCCTTATCCAGAGTACTCTTCCCACCAAACCCTATTCTTTCCCAATGACTAATGTCCCGCAAATTGTTATACCTCCATTAAGTATTCAATAATTCTTGTTATTGTATAATAGATATAAAGCGTGCCTTTCATTGTCAAGTAGATTTTTTTATCACTTACCTACTTCGACATTCGAAGAGATACTCCTTTTTTGGTGTCTACAAATCACCCTGAGATACGTAATGACGGCGACTTGAACTCATTAAGGTACCCACCCCATTGATTGATCAGCACAATAAAAAAATAAGCACGGAAAGCTGAGTATCAGCTATCTATGCTTACTTTTATTTACTTAAACTTCCTCATTCAACTCTTCTGTTTCAAGCTCCAATGAACTACTAGGCTCCGGTAAGCTGTCGCTTAACCCAAGCACCTGCGCTGTTGAAGTATGAACTTCATGCAGAAGCTCTCGGTTGTCCACTAACGACAGTCCATAAGAGGGAACCATTTCCTTAAGTTTAGGCTCCCATTCTGCCATATGTTGTGGGAAACATTTTTTAATGACTTCGAACATCACGTGAACGGCAGTAGATGCACCTGGAGAGGCACCTAATAGCGCTGCAATCGAGCCGTCTTCTGCAGTAATTACTTCTGTACCAAATTGTAGCGTACCTTTACCGCCAGCCTCTGTGTCCTTAATCACTTGCACACGTTGACCTGCGACTACAAAATCCCACTCATCTGTTTTGGCATTCGGAATAAAATCTCGCAACTCTTTCATACGCTGCTCTTTCGACAGCAATACTTGCTGGATCAAATACTTTGTTAATGGCATTTCTTTTGCGCCAGCCGCCAACATCGTCAACACATTATTCGGTTTGACAGAAGTGACCAAATCAAGCATAGAGCCTGTTTTTAAAAACTTGGGTGAGAAACCGGCAAATGGTCCAAATAGCAATGATTTTTTATTGTCGATAAATCTTGTATCTAAATGTGGAACAGACATAGGTGGAGCACCCACTGCAGCTTTTCCGTATACTTTGGCATGGTGCTGTTCCACAACTTCAGGATTATTACACACCATGAATATGCCACTTACCGGGAATCCACCGATATGCTTCCCTTCAGGAATACCGGATTTTTGCAATAGATGCAGGCTTCCACCGCCTCCGCCAATAAAGACAAATTTTGCCGTATGACGCTCAGACGCACCGCTCTCTATGTTCTTCACTTTTACTTCCCATAAGCCATCATCCGTGCGTTTCAGACCGTCAACGCTGTGTTTGTAGTGAATACCAACATCTTTAGTTTTTAAGTGATCAAACAACATACGCGTTAATGCACCAAAATTAACATCTGTTCCAGCGTCGATTTTGGTTGCTGCAATAGCGTCATTCGATGGACGTCCCTGCATAATAAGTGGAATCCATTCCTTCAGTTTTTCTTCGTTATCGGAAAACTCCATCCCTTCGAACAGAGGATTTTTCGACATCGCTTCAAAACGTTTCTTTAAAAACGCTATATTTTGTTCTCCTTGCACCATACTCATATGTGGCAGCGCCGTAATAAAGTCTTGAGGATTGCTAATTAGCTTTTGGTTTACAAGGTAAGACCAAAACTGCATGGAAACCTGAAACTGTTCATTAATTTTGATAGCTTTACTTATATCTACAGATCCGTCCGGTTTTTCACTTGTATAGTTCAGCTCACATAATGCAGCGTGCCCTGTTCCCGCATTATTCCATTCGTTAGAGCTTTCTTCTCCGGCACTTGCGAGTTTTTCAAACACTTTAATATCCCATTCTGGCACTAATTCCTTCAGCATTGTCCCCAAAGTCGCACTCATGATTCCGGCACCAATTAAGATAACGTCTGTTTTCTTGTTGCTGTTACTCATTTTTATCATCCTTATACTCTAAGATTTGCAGAAAGGATATAGGGGCTCCTGATTAGGCGTCACAAACCTTCTGTCTCAATTATAACAATCACAAAACGTAATACAATTTTCAAATAGATGATACCTATTATATAGTAGTTTTCATCTATTTGAAAGATGGTAAAAGGAAGCAATCCCACTCGCAAGACTTCACAGACAGCCTAACAAAAGCCATAACCCTTATGACAAGTAGGGTTATGGCTTTCGCTTGGTTAAATTGGTATTTAGATATAGCGTTTTTTATTTCTTTTTTAACTACTTATGATAAGGTTCACCCTTCATGATCCTAAACGCCCGATACACCTGCTCCAGCAAAATCAATTTCATCATCTGATGTGGGAATGTCATTTTCGAAAAAGACAATAACTCATCTGCCCGTTTCAGCACACTATCGTGCAGGCCAAGCGATCCGCCAATGACAAAGACTACCTTACTGCGCCCGTAAGTCATTAACGACTCTATGCCGGCTGCTAGCTCCTCTGATGTTTTCATTTTCCCTTCAATGGCTAGCGCTATGACATAAGCATCCACCCCAACTTTCGCTAAAATGCGCTCGGCTTCCTTTTTCTTAACGATTTCCATATCCGCATCGCTTAATGATTCCGGTGCTTTTTCATCTGCTACTTCGACCAAATCAATTTTTGCATAGGCTCCGAGTCGTTTTGAAAACTCCTCAATGCCCATTTTCAAATACTTTTCTTTTAGTTTTCCTACAGTCACAATTGTAATATTCACAGGTTATCCACCTTTACATTCTATTTACAAACAAACTACCCACAAAACTTATGCACATACCCACAGCAGTTATCTACATCTTGTGTCCGATTATTTGTTCGCCACAATATATAATGCTGCCTCTTCACAGTAGGTACAGCTTGTGGATAACTTTTTATCATCAGAGAGTAATTCCATAATCGGAAATTCTCCTTCCCGGGCTACAAAAACATCAAGTGCGTGATTTATATGGGTTTCACAGCTATAAATCGTCATTTTCATCCCTGCTTTCTTCTTTTTTATTGTTCACAAAGTTATTCACAAATATTTAGATTTATCCACAAAGAGCAAATATATTAAAAAGAAGGTAGAATAGCCGTCAGCTAGCCATTCTACCCACTGTGGATAAGAGTTCTTGTAAATTGTGTGTAAATGTTCGTCAGAAGTCTAACTTGAACTATGCTAATACTTAAAATGAGTTACCATCTTTTAAGACCATTTCAAGCTCAAGTAACTTGCCTTCCCTGTACACTTTCATTTTCATTGTATCGCCTACTTGCTTCGCATTATACAGATGTTTACGTAAGCTGACCATATCTTCAATTTTTTCGCCATCCATTTCAACAATGACATCGTACTTCTGCACGCCTGCATATTGCGCTGGTGAATTGGCAATGACATCCGTAATGACAACCCCATCTGTCACGTCACCTGGTACTGCCAGTAGACCCCGCTGCTGCTGTTCCGGAATACTTCTAAGGTCGATGAGTGAAACCCCCATTGTCGGCCGATTCACAGTCCCCGTTGTTTCGAGGTGCTCAATAATAGGAATCGCAAGGTTAATGGGAATCGCCAAACCAATTCCTTCAACTGTCGCTTCTGATATTTTCATTGAATTAATACCAATCAGCTGGCCTGTCATATTGATAAGTGCCCCGCCGGAGTTCCCTGGATTAATAGCCGCATCGGTTTGAAGTACATCTGCATACCAATCAATCGCACCGTTTTCATCAAAATCAATTGGGATTGAACGATCTTTACCAGATACTACACCAGCCGTTACTGATCCTGAGAAGCCAAGGCCTAGTGGATTGCCAATAGCAATGACTGTTTCACCACGCTTTAACACGTCCGAATTTCCAAACGTAGCTACTGTTTTAACATTTATAGCATCAATTTCGATAACAGCTAAATCAGTCCACATATCACTGCCAACAAGTTTTCCCGCTGTCTTTGTGCCATCATCAAATGTAATTTCAAGCTCTTGTGCGCCTTCTACAACATGATGATTGGTAATAATATATGCTTTACCATCTTGTTTCTTATAAATGACACCTGATCCTGTGCCCGCCTCTTTTGACGTTTCCGTTGTTGACCAGAAGTCACGGACAGTTTGCAAATTTGTAACGCCCACGACCGAATCAATAACCTCATCAATAATTTCGGTTAAGTCAGTTGTCACTTCAACAGAAATTTGTTCTGTCTGCTTTACGTCCGTAGTCGGTTTGATTGGGGCTTCCTTCGGTTCACCCGTTAAGCTTGTCATCAGTAACCAAACGCCAAAACCACCGATGACAGCTCCGAACAAGCTCGGAAAAAAACTTCCTTTTCGCTTCGGTGGTGGAGTAGGTGGCTTATATTCCGACCTCATTTCAAATTGCGGTGTAGGCTCCTCCAGATTAGAAGGCCGATTAAATTCATTCATTTACCTCTCCCTTTCACACACTTCTATAGTTAACCTTACCCCATTTTTCCGATTTCAAAAATAATGATTCCGCAAATGAACAAAATACTTTCATTACACCTAAAGAAAAAACCTCACCCGAGGGCAAGGCTTTGTTCTAAACAGTTACAAGCTCCGTTGGCTGATCAGCATCTGTATCATACAGATGAACATATTCGCCTGTTCGAATCCCACATGTTTCCAATGTCTGCGTCACACTCATTCTCGCAAGGTCTTTCATATTATTATCCTTACTTAAATGCGATAAGTAAATACGCGTATCCTTCTGTTCGACAACCTCACTCATAGCGACTGCTGCATCTTCATTGGACACATGCCCCACATCGCTGAGGATTCTTCGCTTAACAGACCACGGATAACGTCCCATCTGCAACATACTGACATCATGATTACTTTCAAACACAAAAGAATCTGCCCCGCGGATAAGCCCCTTCATACGATCACTCACATAACCTGTATCCGTAATAACTACAAGCTTACGGCCATTTTCATGAAAGATATAAAACATTGGATCCGCTGCATCATGCGACACTCCAAATGATTGAACGTCAAGTGAACCAAACGATTTTACCGTTTCCATATCGAATTGAAAACGCTGGTCCAAAGGAATATTCCCGACAAGCCCATCCATCGCCTGCCAAGTCTTAGCGTTCGCATAAATCGGAATCCCATACTTTCGGGCAACAACACCAATACCCTTAATATGATCACTATGCTCATGCGTAACAAAAATCCCATCCACCTGCTTCATGGAGCGATCAATGCCGGCTACTAAACTATCCATTTTCTTCGCGCTAAAACCCGCGTCAACAAGAAAAGTATGTTCATCATTCTCTATATAGATCGCATTGCCACTACTACCGCTTGCGAGCACACTAAAACGCATTACAAAAACCTCTCATTCATGTTCATCGTCCACTACTTCTTGGAACTCTATAATCTTACCTTCTACTGCATGGATGAAGTGATCTTCAATTGTACCATCCTTTAATTCTACATGAACATGCCATGTCGGAGCAAACACTTGCGTTTCCGTCAATTGAACAAGTGTTGAATAACCGAGCTTCATACTTTTCACTTTTGAATCTTGGTTCAAATGACCACGTGAAGACAATGATCCAAGTGCTTCAATAGGTGAAAGAAGGTCTTTTTTGTTGTTAAAACTAACAAATTCACCAAACATACGCTGGTCGTAATTCGTTACTCTACCTTCTTCATCCCAATGAATCACCAGCATAGCATCCGGACTGAAATAGATCGGATGATTATCTACCTTCTGAAAGAACAAGGCATGTCTTTCCTCCTCATTAACCTCCCAAAGTACATAATCTAATCCATTCAACACATACTTCATCAGGAATTCAGTAAAAGCATAATCTCCTTTGCTGCTCCGTACACTGATCGGTGTTTCCATTTTAGATTGCAAATAGGTGTTATTCACAACCTCGGCTGTTTGATTCTCCAATTTCTTTGTCTGTTCGCTTGTGAATGTCACAATTTTTGCAGACACATAGGAAGAATCCTTTGTCACTAAAGGCAGATCGGTAAACGTTATATTATCGACGCTAAGTGATTCCTCAATCGATGTTTTCCCTAACACCTGTACACTTTCCGTCTCCATTACGCGATCCAAATAAAGATAGTACAGAAAAATATTCAAAATCGAAAAAACGATAATAAAAATTGTTTTCGTTTTATTCCAATCCAATCAGTTCACCTCCTAATAGCTCAGGTGAAACGCGTATCCAATTCCCTTTTGATAAATAAAACCAAGCTGGCTCCATGATTAACAGACGACGCTCACTATCTTGTTGCATAAAATAACCAAGCGTGAGCTCTTCAATCGCTTTAAAATCAATCGTATCTGATTGCTTCAGCATCTCTGCAATATCAACACCTGAAGGCAGAAACTCGACATCTATTTCAGGGAACGGCAAATCCAATGTATAATACGGTCTACTATAGCTTAAAATTCGATTATTTCCCCATACTTCTGTCATCTCTGTAGAAGTTACATCTCCATAGACGGGTAGTCCATGTAAAAACAATTGAAACTTAACGTAACGGGATATCGGATTCATCGACATATACCTATATTCGTCTGTCCAACCGCCGTGTTCATTCACAAAGTCAATTGTGTTGGTCAATAGTTCCGAAGGAATCGCAAGCTCATGGCTTTCAGTAGCTGGCACAACGTATTTCAACATTTTCTTCTCAGTGTCAATATTCATCAGCGCATGATCATCTTGGAATTCCTCTTTGTTCAATCCCGACTGACTGCGACGAACAGCATTTGGGTCGCTAAAAAGTGCATCGCGAAAACGAGATGGGTTAATCTCCCGTTGATAGTACATATTCCGAATTGTTTCAACAGGCTCTGCGGATACACCAATGAACGGTGAATCGTCTGCGTTAACATCTGCATACAGACCAAGCTCTTTCCCCCATGTCAAAATTAAACGCTGAAATCCATGATAGTCATCGATTTCGGCACTATACAGCACTTTATTTGCTCTGCTCACGAAGCTAATATTCATGGGCGCACCAGACGGATTCCAATCGACCACAAGCCGATCGAAGGACATTTCCGGCACCCCCATTTTTAGCCCCTCCATAGCCAACACATTATTATAAATAGGCAGTGGAACTTCACCATGAAAATACAATGTAAATTGATTATGCTTCCTCATAAGAGTATCCAACTTACCTACATCAAAATGATCATCGACGAGCTTGAGGTCAGAGATTCTCCATCTTTTTAATTCATTCACAATATAGTCGATATCCGTCGGACTAAGTGTTCCAGTCAGTTTTTCTTCAAAATTGAAAATGACTTTATACGGTTTAATAATCTCATCTATAGACATTCTTTTCGCAATGGAAATATCGACAGTTGGTAATTCGTCCGATGTTTCGTAACTTGGAGTATACGTCCAAATGGCAAACGTAAATACAATACTTAACGTGACAAGTAAGAGTAGGATGATTGATTTAATTAATTCAATATATTTCAATCCCACTCACCATCCTCTTGAAGTTCGAAAGGCAGCGTAAAGAAAACCGTTGTCCCTTTGCCTTCCTCACTTTCGGCCCATATATCCCCTCCGTGCGCAATTACCATCTCGCGTGCAATCGCCAGGCCTAAACCTGTACCACCCATCGCACGTGATCTCGCACGATCTGCTCGATAAAACCGGTCAAAAATCCGCTTAACATTCGCTTGTGGGATACCCATTCCGTCATCCGAAATCATCACCTTGATAAAGTGATCCGCCATCGTAACACCAAAACGAATATCACCGCCATCTGGCGAATATTTCAACGCATTCGAAATAATATTATCAATTACCTGCGTCATCTTATCTGTGTCAATTTCAACAAATAAATCCGATGTCGGAAATAGTCGCTTGAAATCACCTACATGTGTTTTCGAAAATTCAAAGCGATCAATAATTGAGTTAAAGAAATGATTAAATTCTACCCACTCACTGTTTAAATCATAATTCCGACTATCCATCCGTGATAGCTTTAACAAGTCATTGACAAGTCGAATCATGCGCTCTGTTTCCGTTTGCGTAACATGGAGGAAGGATGGCGCAATCTCCTCATTTTTCCACGCACCATCAGCTAACGCCTCCAAATAGCTACGCATCGTTGTAAGTGGTGTGCGCAATTCATGAGAGACATTCGAAACAAATTCTCGTCTTTCCATATCAATTTTCTCTTGCTCTGTATTGTCGTGTAAAACAACGATAAGGCCATTCACAAAGCCTGTTTCCCTTTGCGTGATAGAAAAGTTAGCCCGCAAAATATACGGCTGCTGCTCTGTACTAAAATCAAGTGCAATGGAATCCTTTATTTGAATCAAATCTTCAAATGCATACTCCTGTTCTAGTCCAAGTATGCTAGATATCGGTCGATTTAACACACTATCACGCGTTATCTTGAGCATGACAAGAGCCGCATCATTAATAAGACTGACCCGCCCTTTTCGATCCGTTGCAATGACACCATCTGTCATGTTTTCGAGAACAGAGGCCAGCTTTCGACGTTCACTTTCCGTCGTTGACTGGGACTCCTGAAGCTGATTGGTCAGATGGTTAAAGGCGATTGCTAGTTGACCCAGCTCATCGTTCCCATATACATGTACTTTTCTTGAAAAATTCCCTTTCGCCATCGCCTGTGCCTGTCGTCGCATATCAGATATCGGTCTCGTCATCGTCTGTGCGATGAAAATCCCGATGACAATTGTAATCGACAAGGATACTGCCGTACCGACTGCAAGAATTTCGTTAATCTCATCAATTTGTTTAAACACTTTTTCAATATTCGATTCGACATAGAGAGTCCCAATCACTTCACTCCCAACCATTATCGGTTTGGCATGAACTAATTTGCGCTCTCTTGTTTTCTCATCCAGACGAATACTTTCATCAGCTAATTCAGAGGTGATGGATTTTTTCACAAGATTATCCACCGAGCGCTGTCCTACCATTGCCTGATTGTCGAAGACTGAGCTTGCCAAAATTCGATAACGCGAATTAATGACCCTGATTTCAATAATATCATCTGATGTAAAGCCCAAAAGGACGGTACGGAGACTTTGTTCAGGCGTCGGATCGTCCGCGGATCGTTCTTTCACCATTTCCTCACGCACGCTGAATTCAATTAAATTCATCCGATCTTCAATCGAAGTTGTAAAATTTGTTTTTAACGTCTGTTCAAGTTTACTTGCGAAGTAAATCCCGATGATTTGCATCGCAAGTAAAATAAGCATGACATAGATCAGTACAAATTTAACGTGAATGGAACGAAAAAAACTAACCTTCTGCATCACGATTACTCCTGTTCCGGATCCCGTAAATAATAACCTACACCACGTCTAGTCACAATCCATGTCGGATGACTTGGTGTATCTTCTATCTTTTCACGTAAACGTCGAATCGTCACATCGACTGTTCGAACATCTCCAAAATAATCATAGCCCCATACCGTCTGCAAGAGGTGCTCACGCGTCATCACTTGTCCAATATGCTTGGCAAGATAATGGAGCAATTCAAATTCCCGATGCGTCAGCTCAATCGTCTCATCTCTTTTTTGCACAAGATAGGCATCAGGTTGAATGATTAAATGACCGACTGTAATATTATTCGTTGTCTCTTCTTGGTCCTCAGAAACTGATTTCATATGTCGACGCAAATTAGCTTTAACACGCGCTATAAGTTCACGAGTACCAAAAGGCTTTGTCACATAATCATCGGCACCAAGTTCCAAACCAAGTACCTTGTCAATTTCGGAATCCTTAGCCGTTAGCATGATAATCGGGAAGTCGTATTTTTTCCGTATTTCCCGACACACTTCCATTCCATCCCTTTTGGGTAGCATGATATCAAGAAGCATGAGGTCAGGCTTCACTTCCTCTGCCTTTTCAAGTGCTTCTTCACCATCATAAGCACAGAAAACTGTAAATCCCTCTTTTTTTAAATTAAATTCTAAAATATCTGCAATTGGTTTTTCATCGTCAACGATTAGAATTGTTTTGTCTTGCATATTATCTCTCCTCACCCTTTTAGGTTCGCCGTTCATGTCCTTTTACTCTATCATTATTCCTTTTGATTCGCACGCCCTACTTTAGCTTACACGCAATATATTTCCCAGGAAATATCTCGTAGGTAGTTCAGAATAAAAAGAGACGGTACAACATTGTGTACCGTCCCACATTTCATATTTACCTTAAAACACCCATAGGATTGACGTTTGCACCATTCTTCAATACTTCAAAATGTAGATGGATACCTGTAGAGCGCCCTGTGGATCCCATAATACCGATTGCAGTACCTTGTGGGACAGTTTGACCTACACTCACGTCAATAGATGACAGATGTGCATATAATGTTTCATAGCCATTATTATGCGTAATGATAATTCTATTCCCGTAAGCTCCTTGCCATCCTGCCGCCGTCACGACACCATTGTCGGCTGCCTTGATCGTGCGTGAAGATGGTCTTGCGATGTCTATTCCTTGATGCGTTCTTCCCCAACGTGACCCCATCTGGCTAGAGACGTAGCCACCAACAGTTGGCCAGATGAACGATCCCGTTCCCCTCGAAGGCATTACCTTCGTCCCAACGACTGTTACCTGATCTTTCGCTTCAACAAGAATTTGTTCATCTACGACAGAGCTACCGATAACTACACCATTTCTTTTACGAATGAGCTTTGTAACATCCTTCTCACCGTCTGTACCCTCTTGTGTAATTTTCTTTTCACCTTTAAAAATACTATTATCTTCTTGAGTTACTACCTTATGAGGAATAACTTCTTGTTGTCTCGTTTCGTAATGAACTTCGACCTCGACATATGGCTCAGTCACAGTAACATTGAGTTCGTCCTCTAGTTGAAGGACTGTATCTACCGTAAAGCTTGGATTAAGTTCCAATAATTTTGCCGTTGTCATCTGATGAGCAACAGCAATCGTACCAAGGACATCTCCTGATTTAACACTATACTTCTTCTGTTCTAGTGTCCCTTTATTAAGCAAGGTAACAGCTTCTTCAATATTTCTTACTTCACTCGGCGCCGTTTTACTGGCTTCCGCTCGAATCTCACCACTCATCAGGATATTAGCAATACGTGTTTCATTTTCCTGCAAGGCGGGTATAGATTCAGAAGACTTTGTGCGGGCTTCGAATTCGTTAAGCTCCTTCTCTGTAACTGATTGCAACTTCAGTTTACGAATTACTTCGTCATAGGCCGCCATATCATTGACGTAGAATGCCAGTTCTTCGTCAATTGTAATAGCGATTGCTTCCGCTTCTACGGATAGCATACCCTGGAGTTTTTCAAGAACAGTGTTATCGTCTGCTCCAACCGTGAACACTCGTTCCGGAATAACCGACAAATCTGTTCCTATTGTGAGTGGGAGATTCTCAAATTCGGAGGCCGCCTTTTGTAGTTCTTCTTCTTTTAATCGTTCAAGTTTTTCTTCATCTGATAGAACGCCAATGTATGCTCCATTCGAATAAATATGGAATATCGTAGCTAAACCTTTATCTTCTCCCGTATCAGCATAACCTGTATTCGTTCCGAATCCTGTTAACATCAATGTACTTATCAAAACGGTAGAAACTACTTTAAAAGGACGTTTAGTGACAGATAATGTTGGCTCTGTTTTATCCTGATTATTTTTCTTGAATAACATGTATGAAACTCCTTCCGTATTCAGCTGGAAGACCGATATAGGTCAATAGTTATGTTGCATTATTTTCACGCTCCTCTAATTTAACATATTCTCTCCCACACTTGTAGTGTTATAGCCCGTTGTAATAAGAATGTATAATAGCATCCAATTTCTTCCTATATTTTTATATCTTTTTTCCTATATATTTCATTTCTAACATATTATTCGTCTATTACTTCCTTGTTTATACATTTATCGACCTATTTTTCTTTCTTTTTCATTATAATACTAATTATTCTGTCATTATCACACTTCTTAAATAATAAAAAGACATCCTGTTCGCCGGACTAATCGGTTCACAGGATGTCCTTTTTAATATGCAGCAGCTGATTCGTGCTGACTCCAGTCGATGTTAACGAATTTATTATATTCCTTAGCAAAAGCAAGCGAGACCGTACCGGTTGGACCGTTTCGCTGCTTTGCGATGATAATTTCAATGATATTTTGATTTTCTGTTTCCTTATCATAGTAATCTTCACGATAAAGGAACGAAACAATATCCGCGTCTTGCTCAATACTCCCTGACTCCCTGAGATCGGACATCATCGGACGCTTGTCTTGACGTTGCTCAACTCCACGAGAAAGCTGTGATAATGCGATAACAGGAACCTTCAATTCCCTAGCCAGTCCCTTTAATGAGCGAGAGATTTCCGATACTTCCTGTTGCCTGTTTTCACCAGCACGTCCATTACCTGAAATGAGCTGTAAGTAATCAATAATAATCATACCCAGCCCATGTTCTTGCTGCAAACGACGACATTTTGAGCGAATTTCATTGACTCGGATACCCGAGGAATCGTCGATAAAAATACCTGCATTTGACAAACTCCCCATTGCCATCGTCAATTTACGCCAATCCTCGGCTTCAAGCGCTCCTGTCCGCATCACTTGCGCATCGATATTCCCCTCTGCACAAAGCATCCGCATGACCAACTGTTCTGCTCCCATCTCCAAACTGAAGATAGCTACATTTTCATCAGTTTTTGTGGCTACGTTCTGTGCCACATTCAAAGCAAATGCTGTCTTACCAACAGAAGGACGGGCCGCGAGAATGATCAAATCATTGCGCTGAAAACCAGCCGTCATTTTATCTAAATCAGTGAAGCCCGTTGGAATCCCCGTAACATCTCCCTTGCGCGTATGAAGAAGCTCAATGTTGTCGTATGTTTCAACGAGCACATCTTTAATATGTTTAAAGTCGCCTGCGTTTTTCCGATTGGATACTTCCATCATCTTTTTTTCTGCTTCAGATAGAAGGGCTTCCACTTCGTCTTCACGTGCATAGCCATCTTCAACAATCGATGTTGCGACTCGAATGAGACGACGTAAAAGTGCTTTCTCCTCGACGATGCGAGCATAATGCACGATGTTTGCCGCTGTCGGCACTGAGTTGGCGATTTCCGTCAAATATGAAATCCCACCGACGTCCTCCAACTCTTTTTTAGCAGAAAGTTCTTCTGTTACTGTGACAACATCAATCGCTTGCCCTCTATCACTTAGCTTAATCATCGTTTCAAAGATTTTCGTATGTGCGAGCCGGTAGAAATCTTCTGGAATTAAAAGCTCTGCCGCTGTAATGAGCGCCTGCGGTTCAAGGAAAATTGCACCAATGACCGATTGCTCCGCTTCATTATTATGGGGTGGGATGCGATCGATCATCTGGTCCATCTTGCCATCTCCCTTTTTATCATTCTTCTGTTACATGTACTTTAAGTGTTGCAGTGACATCTAAGTGAATGCGAATCGGAACATTTGTGAAGCCCAGTGCACGTATTGCGTCTGGCAACTCCATTTTACGTCGATCCACTTTAATGCCTTCACTTTTTTGTAGCGCATCTGCAATTTGTTTTGTCGTGATGGAACCGAATAGTCGGCCTCCTTCACCAGATTTAGCCTTCATTTCAACAGTAATTTTTTCAATTTGTTCTTTTAGCACTTTTGCTTCTGCTAACTCTTCAGCCGCATCTTTTTCCACTCGTTTTTGCTGGCCTTCCAATTTACTTAGATTGCCCGGTGTGGCTTCAATTGCCATATTATTTTTCAATAAAAAGTTTTGTGCGTAGCCTACAGATACTTCCTTCACTTCACCTTTTTTGCCCTTCCCTTTAACATCTTTCAAAAAGATTACTTTCATTCTGAATTTCCCCTCTCCATTTTCATCTGTATGATGGATTTCAGCATTTCCTCAGCCTCTCCGACCGATTCAACGTCTAACTGGCAAGCGGCATTCGTCAAATGACCACCGCCTCCAAGTTCCTCCATGATCAGTTGGACATTCCATTCACCAAGTGAACGTGCACTAATCCCTATTTTACCATCTGCACGCTTTGCAATGACAAATGACGCTATAATCCCCTGCATCGTAAGTAAAATATCAGCCGTCTGTGCAATCAAAACCGTACCATAGTCTACTTGCTCTTGCCCTTTCGCAATCGCAATTCCATTGTCCAACACTTCAACAGTCTCAATCAGTTTTGCTCGTTCCATATAGGTGTTAATATCCTCTTTTAACAAGTTTTGAACAAGAATTGTATCCGCACCATACGTCCTCAAAAAGGATGCCGCCTCGAATGTTCGTGCTCCAGTACGTAGCGTGAAACTTTTCGTATCTACGATAATCCCTGCAAGTAATGCTGTCGACTCCAGCATTGTCAGCTTTTCATGCTTTGGCTGATATTCAATCAACTCTGTAATAAGCTCCGCGGTCGAAGACGCGTAAGGTTCCATATAAACCAGCATCGTGTTATTGATGAATTCCTCTCCACGTCTATGGTGGTCAATCACAACAACCTTTTCTGCCTTATCCAGAATACGTTCATCAATAACCATACTCGGTCTATGTGTATCAACGATAATGACAAGTGACTTCTCAGTAAGCATTGTAAGCGCGTCTTCAGGAGTTATGAATTGATTAAAAAGATCAGTTTCATGCTCAATCTCATCCATCAGTCGTGTTACACTACCATCTAATTCATTGAAATTAACGATGATAAAGCCTTCAATATTATTCATGCGTGCCATTTTCCGAACACCGATAGCTGCACCGATGGCATCCATATCCGGCATTTTATGACCCATGATAAATACCTTATCACTGCCTTGAATGAGGTCACGCAAAGCATGGGAGATAACCCTTGCCCGCACACGTGTCCTTTTTTCAACCGGATTCGTTTTGCCACCATAAAACTTTAACTTACCATCCGTTCGCTTTATGGCTACTTGGTCCCCGCCACGTCCAAGAACAAGATCTAAACTTGATTGTGCAAGCTCTCCTAATTCAATGAGTGATGGAGAACCCATCCCTACACCGATACTTAGAGTAAGTGCAATACTTTGTTTGGCAGTTGCTTCGCGAATACTATCTAAGATTGAGAACTTTGTTTTTTCAAGAGTGCCCAATATTTCTTCATTGAAAACGGCAAGAAAACGATCTGATGATATCCGTTTTACAAAAATTCCATTTTCAGTTCCCCACCCATTAACAAGTGACGTTACAAGTGAATTGAGCTGACTTCTCGTCTGGTCATCCATTGTCTGTGCAAGTTCGTCATAATTATCGACAAGAATATTAGCGAGCACTGTACGATCTGCATAGTAAAGGGATTCCATCTCTAATTGTGCCGTAATATCAAACAAATAGATGAGTCGCTCTTCTACTTTGTAAAAGACACTATATGACTGTGCTCCGACCGTCAAGATAGAGTGCTCTAGACCGTCACTTTTCACAATAGCGTTAAACTGCTTGGATAAATCAACTAGATCTTTTCCAATAGGAGATTCAGTCTCAAATATCTTTAATACATAAGGATTTGCCCATTCAATCACATTTTTTTCATTAATCAGGAGAATACCAATCGGTAATTCAAGGAGTGCCTCCTCCCCAACCTTCTTCATCCTATACGACAATGTTTCGATATGTTTTTCCGTTTCAATATACGTTTGTCTCTCTATTTTCCAGGCCACTCCAGCTGTTAATCCAAATAGAACGGCAAAAAGAATTCCTAACCAAAACTGAAATATGAGAAGAACTATCACTGCCACTGCACCTAGGACCGACAAAGCCGTCAACGGATAACGGATTGCCCTTTTTCTAAAAAATGACGTCATTGCCCCATCCCCTTATTTCAGCTTGTCTTTCCTAATCCAGGCGCGTATATTCATTCCTGCATCCAAAATCCCTAGCATTGTCGTAATCGGGCTTAATAGCAATGCAAAGATAGTTGCAATCCCTATCATTACTTTCGGTGCCTTCATCACGTAAATAAAATGATGAACAAATGAAATCCCTTGTAGTAAAAATAAAAATCTTAAAATCATTGTTGCATTGATGGTAATGAGATAAAAATTGGTCCCCGGCTCTGCTGGTACGAATAGTGATAGCAGAAGGATAATTCCGTAGATAATTACCGTCATCACCGGCAATTTCATCTCCCGAAATGGTGGGAACTTTTGAATTTTGTTACCTAAGCGGCTCGCAACTTCAAGGTTTAAGGTAATATAGACGAACGCGAGTATAAAAATAGTAATGATGAACATAGATGGGATAGCTGTTTGATAAAATTCGATTTGTGCATCCATCAGCTTATCGTAATTATCAGGAAGCCCACCAAGTGTTCCCATAAATGATGTCACTTGCTCACGTGCTTCATGTATCATTTTAAATAATTCATCGATTGCATTAAAGCTGAAAACAAATACAGCGGCTACGTACATCAAAATACCTGTTACGAGCAAAGTAAGTCCAGTTGCCATCAGTGTATACAATTTAGTCTTACCCGTTCGGACCGTATCCCCTACAACAAAGCCAAGTAATCCGTGGATAAAGGCAAATGGGACAAGTACAATTCCCCCAACGAGCAGCGATAGCATAATACCTGTCGCAGTGACGAGTAGCGATGGAGCACGATCATAACGTAGTCTGTACAAAATAATCGGTAATGGTATAAAAAACATTGTAACATTCCCAAGAATAGGCGTATAAAGTGTAACCGCCAGCAGGACTGCAAATAGCGCAATCATCATAGCTCCATACGTAATTTTTCTAGCGTTGTCTTGCATAATATAGATTCCTCCGGTCTTTCGTTGGACGACTTGTTTGATCTACCTATTTTCTCCTACTTTCTATCGTTAGATAGTCCGTTTAATTGTATCATGATTATTCGATTTAAACCAAAACGGAACGTATGTACTTTCCATATTTTAATAAAAAGACCGCCCTGGTACCGGTGTTCCGGTCTGACAAGGCGGTCTATATGAATGAAATTATCTTTCTTCCGAACTGAATGGAAGAAGTGCCATAATACGTGAGCGTTTAATTGCAAGTGTCAGTTTACGCTGATACTTCGCGCTTGTACCTGTTACACGACGAGGCAAGATTTTCCCACGCTCAGAAATGAATTTCTTAAGCAGATCAGTATCTTTATAGTCGATGTGTGTAATGTTGTTTGATGTAAAATAACATACCTTACGGCGTCTTTTACCTCCACGACGTGGTGCCATATGCTTTCCCTCCTTCTTCTCGGCTTCCAATAAGCAGCGCATTGCGGTGTCAGCTTCGCTCGTTCAGATCCTCACGTGCCTAAGCACGCTCCGGTCTTCACTTACTTGCTTCCTAGCACTGCTTGCTTCTTGAAACCCTCGTTTTTGGCTTCCGATAAGCGGCGCATTGCGGTGTTTACCGAAAACCTTGTTTTGTAACTATGCACAGTCGATCTTAGAATGGCAGGTCGTCATCCGATACTTCAATCGGACCTCCGCCTGTCGAAAACGGATCATTATCAGTACGTGTATAGTTTTGTTGATTTGGTTGTTGCTGATATTGTTGAGTCGGCTGCTGATTCTGATAGTACGGTTGCTCGTTCTGCTGAGCGCCTTGGTTTTGGGTTGGTGCTCCATAACCAGCTCCGGACCTATCGGCAGTGGATGCATTGCGAGGCTCTAGGAACTGGACGCTGTCTGCCACAACTTCCGTCATGAAGACACGTTTTCCATCCTGACCATCAAAACTGCTTGTCTGAATACGACCTTCAATTCCGGCTAGGCTGCCTTTCCTTAAAAAGTTCGCTGTGTTCTCCGCCTGCTTTCTCCACGTTACACAGTTGATGAAATCAGCTTCACGTTCGCCCGATTGGCTCGAGAATGTTCTGTTCACCGCAAGAGTAAAACGTGTAACCGCTATACCAGTTTGTGTATACTTGAGTTCAGGGTCTTTCGTTAGTCGGCCAACTAAAACGACACGGTTAATCATCAGAATTCAACCTCCCTCATCATTTTGTAAGTTTCACCAGTAACGGATATATATAGATTAGCCGTCGATGCGCACAGTCATATGACGAAGGATATCTTCGTTGATGTTTGCAAGACGTGTAAATTCATCGATTGCTAGGGTATCAGCATTTGCTTTTACAAGCTGATAGAAACCTTCACGCAAGTCGTCGATTTCGTAAGCAAGACGACGCTTGCCCCACTCTTTCGACTCGATGATTTCCGCACCATTAGAAGTTAGGACACCGTCAAAACGTTCAATCAACGCTTTTTTCGCTTCATCTTCTACCGTTGGGCGGATGATATACATGATTTCGTACTTTCTCATCTTCAGTCACCTCCTTATGGACATTGGCCCTGCTGATTGCAGCGGGCAAGGAGTAAGTAATACTATTACTCACATCAGTATATATTAGCATGATTCCATTATTATTTCAACTATTTTCTTGTATACTTTATGGAAGAGGTGATTTTCTTGAATGAAGTTCCTGAACCTGATGAAATAATTACCATTGACTTACCGAAGGTTGCCAAGCAAAGCTTATTCATTACCGCCGCATCCTTTGTGGGATTATGGGCTTTGCATATTGCGATTGAGCAAGAATTTTCGATTACCATTACATTATGGTCCGCCGCTTTACTTATCATTGGCTATATCGCCCTTATTGTATTGCATGAGTTGTTTCATCTACTCGGTTTTCGCCTTTTTGGAGGTGTACCGTGGAAAAGAATGATTGTCGGCGTCAATTTAAAGTTAGGTGTCGCCTATGCGACAACCGATAAGCTGATGACCAATCGTGCGATTCAAAAAGCGTTAATGCTCCCCTTCTGGACAACTGGTATCGTCCCCGCCATTATTGGGTTAGCCACTGGAAACGGACTACTCCTAAACTTAGCTGCTCTGTTAATCGGCGGGGCTGCTGGTGATTTCGCTATGTATAAGGAGTTGCGAAAACTCCCCGATGATTGGCTAGTCAAAGACGACCCCGAACTTCCGCAACTCTATGTCTATGCAGCTGATACATTCGATAAATAACTAGACACAAAAGCCACACTCGGATTGGTTATCCTAGTGTGGCTTTTGCAATTATGATCGAATGATCAGACGTTAAAGCGGAATAACATAACATCGCCATCTTTAACGATATATTCTTTTCCTTCAAGACGTACTTTTCCAGCCTCTTTTGCTGCAACCATTGAACCTGTTGCAACGAGATCATCATAAGCAACCGTTTCAGCACGGATGAAACCACGTTCAAAGTCCGTATGGATGATGCCTGCACATTGTGGTGCTTTCATCCCTTTACGGAACGTCCACGCACGTACCTCTTGTACACCCGCTGTGAAATACGTTGCAAAGCCTAACAAGTCATAAGACGCCTTAATCAGTTGATCAAGACCTGATTCCTTAATACCAAGCTCTTCAAGGAACATTTCTTTCTCCTCATCCTCAAGCTCAGCCATCTCTTCTTCAATCTTTGCACAAACAACGATAACTTGTGCATTGTCTTTTTCTGCAAACTCACGAACAATTTTAACATTCTCGTTATTGTCAGCATCTGCAATTTCGTCCTCAGAAACGTTAGCGACATAGAGCATCGGTTTAATCGTCAGCAGGTTCATCCCTTTTGCAAGGACAAATTCCTCATCCGTGAAGTCTACCGAGCGAGCAGGCTTTTCATTTTCAAATGCCTCTTTTAGTTTAATCAAAATCGGTTCTTCTGCCATCGCAACTTTGTCTTTCTGCTTCACCATTTTAGAAACGCGAGCCAATCGCTTTTCTACAGCTTCCATATCAGCAAGAATCAATTCAAGATTGATGATTTCAATATCATCGATTGGATCGACTTTACCAGATACATGCGTGATATTCTCGTCGACGAAACAACGAACTACTTGGCAAATGGCATCTACTTCGCGAATATGCATAAGGAATTTATTCCCTAGCCCTTCACCTTTACTTGCTCCTTCAACAATCCCTGCAATATCTGTAAATTCAAATGCAGTTGGTACTGTTTTTTTCGGTGTGACAAGCTCCGTCAACTTTTTAAGTCTTTCATCAGGTACTTCAACAATTCCCACGTTTGGGTCTATCGTACAGAACGGATAGTTCGCCGCCTCTGCCCCTGCCTTAGTAATCGCATTGAATAGCGTCGACTTCCCTACGTTCGGAAGACCGACAATTCCAGCTGTTAACGCCATTCGTTCCACAACCTTTCCTTTGTATGTTATCTATCCATTCATTCAGTCATACTTTCTTATATGCAACTCTTCCATTATAAGGACAGTAGGCCCAGTTGTCCATTAAGGCGAAGAAAAGCGTTGGATACTCGGAGTCTAGGTAGCTTATTATTCTAATTCCGCTTTTACCAGAATCTTTTTCATCTTTTTTGAAAATTCATTACGTGGAATCATGACACTGTGCCCACAGCCCTCACATTTAATACGAATATCTGCGCCCATTCTAATAATCTTCCATGCGTTCGTTCCACATGGATGTTGCTTCTTCATTTCCACAACATCGTTCAGACCGTACTCCTTACGTTCCATAACAAACACCCACCCTTTCTACTCTACAGATTCGCAAATGATTTCGTTACTAATGCTGGGTAAGGAATATCAATGCCTTGCTGCTCGAAATAACTTTTAAGTCCTGTACTAATCGCCCTTGCACAATCATAATGTAACATTGGTTTTGTTTCCGCAATAATACGTACAATTACTGCAGTCTCCGTATAGTCCTGTGCCCCCAATAATTTCGGAGCCTGAATGAAATCATTATTCTCCTTCGGTAGTTGTACTAAATATTGTCTTATTAAACTTTCAACTTTTTCTACGCCGACATCGAAAGGTATTGTCACGTCTACGATAGCAAGCGAATTTTTCATTGAATAATTGACTACCTGACTGATTATTCCATTCGGCAATATATGAACTTCTCCGGTGAAGCTTTTAATTTTCGTTGTACGTAACCCAATCTCTTCAACAATGCCCTCTGCCAAGCCGATTTTCACATAATCGCCTACTGAAAACTGATCTTCAAATATAATAAAAAATCCGGTAATCACATCTTTGACAAGGCTTTGTGCACCGAAACCTACCGCTAAGCCGAGTACACCGGCGCCTGCAAGTAACCCTTTTACGTCAATTTTAAATTCGCCTAAAATAGCAAGAATTGCTGAGAAATAAATAACATAGGTTAGCGTATTTTCCAATAACTTAAGGAGCGTTTCTTCTCGTCTTTCTGAGCGACGTAAAGGACTTTTCAATTTAACTTGAAAAGCGCGGCGAATAATCATTTTCCCTATTTTAATAACGACAACTGAAAGAATAACGATTAATAATATCTTCAGCGAAATCTCACCAAGATCACTCCATGTCTTTTCACTGAATAATAACTTCCCTACCTTTTCTAAAACTTGTTCCAATTCAAAAATCCCCTCCGTCCGTATAATTAAACGTTCTCAAGCGTAGACTAGCTTATAAAAAAAGAAATGGAGTTTTTTCATGAAAGCTACTCTTTCTTCAACAACGGATTTCAGAATCCATTATAAGGAAAAGAATGTGGTGTGGAAACTAAGCTCATTATTCCTACAACATATCCCCTTTGATTCACATGAGATCATTTTTTTCTGTATCGGAACAGATCGCTCTACAGGAGATGCACTAGGGCCGCTAACAGGCTCTGCTCTTTCCGAGTCAGTAATATTCCCTTTCTCCATTATTGGTACGCTAGAGAATCCATTACACGCTCTCAATCTTCAGCACCATATTCACCAAACACAATTGGATAACCCTTCTGCTTTCATCGTTGCCATTGACGCTTGCCTCGGACAAGGTAGTTCCGTTGGACAATTGCTTCTTCATAGCGGTCCTATCCATCCAGGTAAAGCTGTCGGTAAAGAATTACCTCCTGTCGGTGACTTGTCAGTAAAAGGCATCGTCAATATTGCCGGCTTCATGGAACATGCTGTTTTACAAAGTACGAGACTGCATCTACCATTCGAAATGAGTCGTATTATTGCTAAAGCCTTACAGCTCGCATACAACCGTTATAAATCATAAAAATATATGCACAATTGTCACTATAACTCCCACTACAACAATACCTGGAATAAGATTGGCGACTCTTATTTTGGTTAGGCCTATTAAATTTAATCCTATCGCTAAAATCATTAAGCCACCTGTTGCCGTCATTTCTGAAATGAAGAAACTAAGTAATTCATCCGGTACGAAACGGCTTATTTGTGTTGAAAATAACGTGATAATGCCTTGATACAAAAATACTGGAACAGCAGCAAAGGCAACACCAATACCCAATGTTGAACTTAAAATAATAGATGTAAATCCATCAATAATTCCTTTCATAAGGAGTACATCATGATCATTTCTTAGCCCACTGTCTATTGCACCGATGATCGCCATAGAACCAACTACAAAAATAAGCGTTGCAGTGACAAATCCCTGCGCAATTCCAGGGCCTTTTTTATTTTTTGGCATTTTACTTTCCATCCACTGCCCAAGCTCGTTTATTTTCGCATCCAGATCCATCCATTCACCAAAAACTGCTCCAATGACAATACTTATAATTACAATCAAAATTTGTGTGCTTTCAAATGTCATTTGTATACCAATCACTGCAACTGCTAGCCCGATACCATACATGACGGTCTCTTTCATTCGTTCGGGTATGTTGTGTAAAAACCTACCGATGAAAGCGCCTATAACTATTAGTAATGCATTTACAATCGTTCCGAATAAAACCAAAATCCCACTTCCATTCGCTAAGCTAAATACAGTAAAAATAATACCTATTTTGCACATTCCGCAAAATAGGTATGTATTTACTCATTCAATAATTCAAGAATGCGCTCCAGATCGTCTTCTGAGAAAAACTCAATTTCTATTTTACCTTTATTTTTAGACTTTTTAATCGTTACATTTGTACCGAAGTAATCTCGTAAATTTGATTCGCGTTCAGCTAAAAACAAATCTTGTTTTTTCTCTTTTTTTGTTTCACGTGGAACATCATCATTCATTTTTTGAACAAGCTTTTCAAGTTGCCGAACATTAAGTCCTTCTTTCAGTATTTGTTCTGCTACTAAAAGAATTTGTTCTTTCTTGCGAAGTCCAAGCAATGTCCGTCCGTGCCCCATTGATAATTTACTTTCAGAAATATAATTTCTGATTTTCTCAGGTAAAGAGAGCAAACGAACATGGTTTGCAATATGGGGTCTGCTTTTACCTAATCTAAAAGCCAGCTGCTCTTGTGTAAGATTCAGCGCATCCATAAGATTAAAATAGGCTTCAGCTTCTTCAATAGGCGTCAAATCTTCCCTTTGTAAGTTCTCAAGAATCGCCCACTCCATTGTTTCTTCATCGGTTAATATACGAACAACTGCAGGTACTTCTTCAAGTCCAGCCATTTGTGCTGCCCGAAAACGTCTTTCTCCTACAACGATTTCATATGTCGTACCCGTTCTCCTCAAAATGATTGGTTGAAGTATACCATGTTCTTTAATTGATGCACTCAATTCTTGGATTGCATTTTCGTCAAATACTTTCCTCGGTTGATATGGATTAGCTTTTATACTTTTCACATGGATAAATTCAACAGACTCAGCCTTTTCCAGTGACTCCCCAGGAAATAAAGCATTCAAACCTTTGCCAAGGCCTTTAGCCATTGTGTACCACTTCCTTTGCCAGATCTAAATATACTTCGGCTCCTCGAGATCTTGGATCGTAAGTAATAATCGGTTCTCCATGACTCGGTGCCTCACTTAATCGTACATTTCGTGGAATGATTGTTTTGTACACTTTATCTTGAAAATATTTTTTCACTTCATCTATTACCTGAATACCTAAATTTGTTCGTGCATCAAACATTGTTAATAAGACACCATCAATCATTAATCCGTCATTTAAATGCTTTTGAACGAGTCGAATGGTACTTAAAAGCTGACTCAAACCTTCTAACGCATAGTATTCACATTGGACCGGAATAATAATTGAATCCGATGCTGTTAACGCATTGATTGTTAATAGTCCAAGCGATGGTGGACAATCAATGATGATATAATCATACAATTCCTTTGTTTCCTGTATTGCGTGCTTCATCCGCACTTCTCTTGAAATCGTTGACACCAATTCAATTTCTGCTCCAGCTAACGAAATAGTAGCCGGTATAATATCTAGATTATCCACTTTTGTTGGCCGAATAACCTCTTTAATCGCAACATCATCAATTAAAATGTCATAAATGCATTTTTGAACTTCCCCTTTATTCACACCTACACCACTTGTTGCATTTCCTTGTGGATCAGTATCAATCAAGAGAACTTTCTTTCCTATATGTGCAAGACAAGCACTTAAATTTACGGATGTTGTTGTTTTTCCGACGCCTCCTTTTTGATTGGCAATCGCTATAATTCTACCCAAAGCCTGCACCCGCTTTCCTGCTCATTAAGTTTCAATTTATTCTAACTTCTAGTCTATCAAAAAAACCATTGTAAGTGGGGATAAGTGTAGTAAAAAAACTCCTGCTTTTTGCTAAGCAAGAGTTCTTTGTCACTTTTTCTTTGGAATTCGTACCGTAATTGTATAAAAATCCTCAGAATCCTCTTCTTCGGTTTTCACATCAATACCACTTTTCGTTACGAGCACCAAAGATTGTCTGATCGTATTAACTGCAATTCGCACGTCTTTACTGACCGATTTCCTTCTAGGAGCTTTTCTCTTTTCTTTTGGCTCTTCAGGATTTAGTAACTGTTCGATTCTCGTTTCAAGCTGTTTGACATTTAACTGCTGTTCGATAATTTCATTGAAAAGTTGTAACTGCAATTCGTTATCTTTCAAAGGTATTAACGCCCTTGCATGTCTTTCAGAAAGCTCTTTTGTTAATATCCCATTTTTAATTTCTTCGGGTAATTTTAAAAGTCGAAGTTTATTTGCAACCGTTGATTGCCCTTTTCCAAGCCTTTGTGCCAATGCTTCCTGTGTTAACGAATGGAGTTCAATAAGCTTTTCATAAGCAAATGCTTCTTCAATAGCTGTCAACTCTTCACGCTGCAAGTTTTCAATTAATGCAATTGATGCCGTTTCTTTATCATCGAGCTCTCGAATGATTGCTGGAACTTCTAACCACCCAAGTTTTTTCATTGCACGATATCTTCGTTCTCCAGCTATAATTTCATATGCATCGTCAACCCGTCTAACAACGATTGGTTGAATGACACCATGGATGTGAATCGTCCGCGCCAGTTCTTCAATTTTTTCTTCTGAAAAAACTGTACGCGGCTGATATTTATTCGGTTTGATAGACTCAATCTTTACTTGCTCGATCTGCTCTTGATGATTATTACTGACTTCTAATGAATCCATTCCTACTTCTATTTCCATCTCCATTTCCTTATCACCAGTTCCAAAAAAACGTGAAAAAGGACTTTTCATTCCCGGCACCACCTTTTCAAGACTACTCCCTATATTAACTTAGTTCGTCACAGGGAAAATTTATCCTCTTTAAATATGTTCCACGTGAAACAGTTTATCTTCATTCAGCCAATAGGTTTGTACTGAAAGCGAAGCGTCAGCTGCAGAATGGCCCCACCCTATAGGTAGCGAAATGCATCCTATTTTCCTGTTCGGTAGGTGTTCAAGCTCCTGCTGAACGAAGATAAAGCCTTCAGCAGATGTCATGTTTTTTTAGTGGAGCCTTTTGAGCAAGCTCAAAAAGCTCCGGACTAAATTACGCCGAGGTGTAATTTATTGAATAGGCGTCTTGTTTGGCACACCTGGTTTACGTGGATATTTTTTAGGCGTTCTCTTTTCTTTATCAAAAACAAAGATATTCCGTTCACTATCTTCAACTGGTAGTTTGAATGAGTGTTCTTCTTTGATGGTAGCACCGAGAATGGCAAGTGATTTTTTCGCATCTGCAAGCTCGTCGTCCGCAGCCGCACCTTTCATAGAAATGAAAATTCCACCAACCGAGACGAGAGGCACACATAATTCAGCAAGCACAGACAATCGAGCGACTGCACGCGCAGTAACAATATCAAACTTTTCACGATATAAAGGGTTTTGTCCAAAATCCTCTGCTCTCGCATGAACAAAATGGACATTGGTCAGTTGAAGTTCCTCTGCTAAAGCCCCTAAAAATCCAATCCGTTTGTTCAAAGAATCTACAATTGTCACCTCAAGGTCTGGGAAACAAATTTTCAAAGGAATACTTGGAAAACCAGCCCCTGCACCTACATCACAAATTGTGCTTCGTCCACTTAAATCAACGTAAAAAGCAGCAGAAATTGAATCATAGAAGTGCTTCAAATAAACTGATGGAGCGTCTGTTATAGCTGTTAAGTTCATTTTTTCATTCCACTCAACTAGAAGTTCAAAATACCTAGCAAATTGAGTTTTTTGTGTTTCATTCAATTCAATTCCTTGTTCCTTCAATGCTTGTACAAACTGCTCTTCATTCAATTAATAACTCCCCCTTTTAAAGAAAAGCGTAAAACTATAGTTTAGCTAGATACTTTGGCAATTTTCCCTTGTTCAATATAAACGAGAAGTATTGAAATATCAGCTGGGTTAACGCCGGATATACGAGATGCTTGCGCGATGGATAAAGGTCTGACTTCACTCAACTGAGCTTTGGCTTCTGTCGCGATACCCGCTATTGCATTGTAATCAATGTTCTCTGGTATTTTCTTGTTTTCCATTTTTTTCATTTTATCAACTTGTTGCATTGATTTTTCAATATATCCTTCGTATTTAATAAAAATTTCCACTTGCTCTTCAACTTCTTCAGATTTCTTTTCACTTGAAGGTATCATTCGCTCAATTTGGTTATAATTGATCTCTGGACGTTTCAAAAGGTCCGCCGCTTTCATCGGTTCTCTTAGCTCTGTTCCGCCTGTTTCACGAATGATTTCTTGCACATGTTCATCCGGTTTAATCGATACTTTTCGCAACCTAGTAATTTCTTCTTCGATATGCTGTTTCTTCGCAAGATACGCTGCATATCTTTCCTCGCTAATCATTCCAAGCCCATAACCGATTTCCGTTAAACGTAGATCCGCATTGTCATGACGCAATAATAGTCGGTACTCAGCACGTGATGTCAGAAGCCTGTAGGGCTCGCTTGTTCCTTTTGTAACGAGATCGTCAATCAGAACACCTATATAAGCATCGGCACGTCCTAGAACGCACTCCGCTTTCCCAAGAGCACGTGAAGCTGCGTTAATCCCTGCCATAATTCCTTGTGCAGCTGCTTCTTCGTAACCAGACGTCCCATTCAATTGCCCTGCTGTATACAAATTACGTATTTTTTTCGTTTCAAGGGTCGGCCATAGTTGTGTTGGAACGATTGCGTCATACTCAATTGCATAGCCAGCACGCATCATTTCAGCTTTTTCTAGCCCTGGAACACTTTCAATGAGCTGTCTTTGAACATGTTCAGGTAAGCTTGTTGATAATCCTTGGACATATACTTCTTTTGTATTTCGACCTTCGGGTTCTAAGAAAATCTGATGACGTGATTTATCAGCAAAGCGCACAATTTTATCTTCAATAGACGGGCAATAACGCGGCCCTTTTCCTTTAATTACACCTGAATACATTGGTGATAAGTGCAAGTTTTCATTGATAATTTCATGTGTTCTTGGTGATGTATACGTCAGCCAGCATGGCAACTGATCCATGATGAATTCAGTCGTTTCAAAGCTGAAAGCACGCGGTACATCGTCACCTGGTTGAATTTCCGTTTTGCTATAGTCAATTGTTCGACTATTGACGCGTGGTGGTGTACCTGTTTTGAATCTGACCATATCGAATCCAAGCTCTCGGATGTTATCTGCTAGTCCTATCGAAGGCATTTGGTTATTTGGTCCACTTGAATATTTCAAGTCCCCAATGATGATTTCCCCTCGTAGGAACGTACCCGTTGTAACAATTACTGTTTTCGCACGATACACTGCCCCTACTTGAGTAATTAGGCCTTTTACTTCATTATCCTCGACAATCAGTTCTTCTACAACCCCTTGATGGAGCGTTAAGTTGTCTTGTTCTTCGAGAAGGCGCTTCATTTCTTGTTGGTAAAGAACTTTATCAGCTTGTGCTCGAAGCGCACGAACAGCAGGTCCTTTTCCTGTATTCAACATCCGCATTTGGATATGTGTTTTGTCGATTACTTTCCCCATCGCACCGCCAAGTGCGTCGATTTCGCGTACGACGATCCCTTTTGCAGGACCCCCGAGTGACGGATTACAAGGCATAAAAGCAATCATATCAAGGTTCATAGTTAGTACAAGCGTCGATGCACCCATTTTGGCAGCGGATAATGCCGCCTCAACACCGGCATGACCGGCCCCAATGACAATAACATCGAACGTGCCTGCTTCAAATTGTGGCATGTTCTTTTCCTTCTTTCTTTAGATTGTTCAAAAGATCCCGTGAAAATTGAGCCTACAGGAAGTAAGTCATGCAGTCGTCGCGGCCTTAGACCACCTTCCCTCCTCGGCCCTTTTCATCTTCCTTTTTGAACCCTCATTTAATTTGTTATTTTCCGAGGCAAAATTGTGCGAACAACTGGTTAATTAAACTTTCTTGGACAGTATCTCCAATAATCTCACCGAGAATTTCCCATGTCCGTGTGACGTCAATTTGTATCATGTCAACTGGGACACCAGCTTCTGCTGCGCTTATAGCATCCTCTATAGTAGCCTTTGCATTGTGTAGCAAAGAGATATGTCTTGCGTTGGATACATATGTGAAATCGCCTGACTCTAAGTTTCCTTCGAAAAAGAGTCCGGCAATTGCTTCTTCTAACTCATCGATCCCTTCATCTTTCAAAAGGGAAGTAGTCACAAGTTTTCCATTGCCCGAGAGCTCCTTAACTTTCGCCAAATCAATTTTTGGCGGAAGATCGGTTTTGTTAATGACAATAATGGCATCCATCCCCGAAATCGCTTCAAAAAGGCGCTCATCTTCAACGGAAAGCTCTTCTGAACTATTAAGGACAAGTAAAATTAAATCCGCTTCCTTGAGTACTTGTCTCGATCTTTCAACACCAATCCGTTCCACGATATCTTCTGTTTCACGGATTCCAGCCGTATCGACAAGACGCAGTGGAACACCTCGCACATTGACGTACTCTTCAATAATATCACGCGTCGTCCCTGCTATGTCAGTTACAATTGCTTTATTTTCTTGTACGAGGCTATTTAATAATGAGGATTTACCAACATTCGGTCTACCTACAATAACAGTAGACAGCCCCTCTCGAAGGATTTTCCCTTGAGATGAGGTGCGCAATAATTGATCTATTTCATTTTTCACCCATGTTCCTTTTTCAATCATCAGAGGAATTGTTACTTCTTCGACGTCATCATATTCAGGATAGTCGATATTCACTTCTACCTGTGCCAACGTTTCAAGAAGTGCTTGTCTTAAATCGCCAATCAACCGCGACAGCTTTCCTTCCATCTGATTTAACGCGACATTCATCGCTCGGTCCGTTTTCGCACGGATCAAATCCATGACTGCCTCAGCTTGTGACAAGTCAATTCTTCCATTGAGGAATGCACGTTTTGTAAATTCACCAGGCTCAGCAAGCCTAGCACCCTCTTTCAAAACAAGTTGGAGCACCCGTTGGACTGCTACAAGTCCTCCATGACAATTCACTTCTACAACGTCTTCCCTCGTAAATGTTTTCGGTGCCTTCATAAGAGAAACCATTACTTCTTCAACAACCTCACCTGTAGCAGGGTTTGCCAAATGGCCGTAATGGATAGTATGTGATTGTTCTTCATTTAACTTCTTTCCCGACGGAGAACGAAAAATGCGATCTGCTATTTGAATAGCTTCGTCTCCGCTGAGTCTGACGATGGCGATCGCACCTTCTCCCATCGGAGTTGAAACGGCGGCTATTGTATCAAAATGCACATTCTTCACCTTCCTAGCTTAGTTATTCACATGTGGATAAACCATTTCCGGACATGACTATCTAACATAATATAGTATCACAAAATGACCTATCCTTCTAGCATGAGAATCGAAAATATGTGGATAAGTTTATCTTCATTCGACAAAAGTCACGACAACCTAGATTTTGGCGAAATAAAAAACTCGCAAAGACAAATGCGTCCTTGCGAGAAATGATTTATTTAGCGAATAGCTTCGATGACAAGATACCTAAATGGGTCGCTACCTTCTGAATACGTCTCAATATCTAAGCGATTCGACAAAGCATTATGAATCACTTTTCTTTCATAAGATGGCATTGGCTCCAGCTGTACTTTACGACCCGTACGCACTGCTTTGTCAGCCATACGATCAGCAAGCTGTTCAAGTGATTGTTCACGACGTTCACGGTAATCTCCGACATCTACCCGAACAACTTTGAATTGGTTTGCCGACTTATTTGTTACAAGTTGGGATAATTGTTGAAGTGCATTCAAAGTTTGTCCTCGTTTACCAATTAGTAAGGCTGCTTTGGCACTTTCCAATTGAAAGTTAACATATTTTCCATCAACTTCATGACGCACTTGAATATCTGTAATTCCCATTCCCACGGCAACTTGCTGTAAATAGCGTTCTGTCTCTTCTATCGCTACTTCATCAGATAATTTTTCAACAGGAGCTTGTTGTTCCACGTTAGCAGGAATAGAGTCGACAATAACTTCTTGTTTCAAGTCACTTAATGTCGTTTCGGGTGTTTCAGGGACGGAAGGTTCGTCCACATGTATCATTGTTACGTTCACTTCAGCTTCTTTTGCACCAAAACCAAGAAATCCTTTTCTCCCTTGATCGATTACTTGAACCTCAACTTCGTTTCGTGTAACACCGAGTGCTGCTAATGCTGACGAGATCGCCAATTCAACTGTGGCTCCCCTTCGCGTCATCCTTGTCATTTTCGTTTCCCTCCTACTTTTACAGGTACCACTTCTTCTTTCTTAAATGGTTTGTAAATGAAGATATTTTGGATTACTGAAATGATGTTCCCGATTACCCAATAAAGTGCAAGTGCAGCGGGCAGGAATGAACCGAAAATCATGATCATGAATGGCATGATATACATCATTACCTTCATTTGAGGGTTCCCCATCGCTGGGCCTGTCCGTAATACAACGAACTGCATAAGTCCGGCAATTACAGCTAGTGTAATACTTGGTGCTGCCAGCTCAAACCAGAGGAATTTACCGATATCATAAGTAACATTCATACGACTGATTGCATGGTAGAAACCAAAAAGGATTGGCATTTGGATAATAACCGGTAAACAACCTGCTGCCGGGTTGATTTTTCGTTCCGACATTATTTTTTGCATTTCCTCACGATACTTCTGTTGCGTCACAGCATCTTTTGATTTATATTTTTCTTTTAATGCATTTAATTCAGGTTGTACTTCTTGCATTCGTTTAGAACTTTGCGTCTGTTTAATCATTAATGGAAGTAAAACAAGGCGAATGATAATTGTAACTGAAACAATTCCCCATCCGTAAGTCCCCAAAATATCTTTGAATAGTGTTATTAACGAAACAAGTGGCCAAACAATATATTTGTTCCAAAATCCTTCACTGTCTGCATAAATCGGTTGATTGAAGTCAGAACATCCCGCAAGGAATACCGATAATGCCGTCAGCATCAAAAGTAATGCTACCTTCTTTTTCAAATTGGTTCCCCCAAATCATATCTTTTCTTTTATATAGAAGACTAATCGAATTCTAGCTGTCTTGTTAGCCAAGCCATTGCAATTACAGCCAATAATTTCAGTTTATCATGTTCAGTTATATCCTTCTACTTCTTCCTTAGCACACGTGCTATCCGAAAAACATGCTGTAGGCTCTTTTTTGTTTCATGAAAATCGAGTGTGGCCGCCTGATGTCTGGCGATGATAACATAGTCCATATCGTTTCGTAGCTCGTCCTTCATTTCCAAGAAAGACTGCCTGATATATCGTTTAATACGGTTTCGTGTCACTGCGTTTCCAACTTTTTTACTAACGGAAAGACCAATCCGGAATTGTTGCTGCTCTTCCTTCTTATAGGAATACACAACGAATTGTCGATTGGCGACAGATTTCCCTTTTTTAAATACTTGTTGAAATTCTTCATTCTTCTTTATTCGTTGACGTTTATTCACAAAGTGCACCTGCTTCGCCACTTAAATTTAACTGCTTCAGCTAAAGTCCCTACTTTGATAAGTAGGGTAATTGATTTTCAATAGAAAAAAAGACCACTGAGGCAGTGGCCTTATGCTGAAAGTACTTTTCTTCCTTTGCGTCGACGGGCTGCAAGGATTCTACGTCCGCTTTTCGTGCTCATTCTCTCACGGAAGCCGTGAACTTTACTACGTTTACGTTTATTTGGTTGGAATGTACGTTTCATTTTTTAAGACACCTCCTGCGTGATTGTCTGTTTACTACGTGACAGTCTTGAACATTATATCCGTATTTCACGGTAAAAGTCAACCTTTTTTTATCAGACACTGCATTCATATCTAAATTTAGCGCTACATTTATATAATAGGTTATCCACATCTTCTTCAAATAATTGGCGACGATAATGTGTATACTATTTTTTTATATTTTTTTATCCACATCGCTTATCGACATGTTTTTCACATATTAAAGCCTGTGGATAAAGGTTTCCTCCACGTTTGCTAGTATTGTGGATAAGTCAGAAAGAACCTTGTAATCCATCTCATTTCCTGTTACAATGAGATGGATTTTGTTGTGCACATAATTTTATAATATTTCCGTTATCCACAATTGTTGATAGGTTGTGGATAATTTTTTCAACATTTTTGTATAATTGTTATCCACAACCGTGAAAACTGTGTATAATACATATCTTCAGTGTTTATTTTCTTTGTAAAGGAGGCAAGAGATTGGAACATTTAGAAGAATTATGGAGCGAAGTATTGTCGAAAGTTGAGCAGAAAATTTCAAGGCCCAGTTTTGAAACCTGGCTCAAATCGACAAAACTCATGTCGTATGGCGAAGAAAACGTCACTATAGCCGTACCAAATTCTTTTGCAAAAGAATGGCTTGAAACTCATTATGTACATCTAATTACCGGCATCTTATCTGAACTGACTGGTGAAGATCGTATCATTCAGTTTGTCGTTCCAGAAGATATGGTAGAAAATGATTTTATGGTCCCTAAACCAACTGTGAAACCGATTGAAACAGTTCCAGCAGTAACGGCACCTGGTATGCTCAATCCTAAATACACATTCGATACATTCGTTATTGGTTCAGGTAACCGCTTTGCTCATGCCGCATCACTAGCAGTAGCTGAAGCGCCCGCAAAAGCCTACAACCCATTGTTCATCTACGGTGGCGTCGGACTTGGCAAAACTCACTTAATGCATGCTATTGGACATTATGTCCTCGAACAAAACCCGGCAGCTAAGGTTGTTTATCTTTCATCTGAAAAATTTACAAATGAATTCATCAACTCAATCCGGGATAACAAAGCTGTCGAATTCCGCAATCGTTATCGGAATGTAGACGTACTTTTAATAGATGATATTCAGTTCCTTGCAGGAAAAGAACAAACCCAGGAAGAATTCTTCCACACATTCAATACGTTACATGAAGAGTCAAAACAAATTGTTATTTCAAGTGATCGACCACCGAAAGAAATTCCAACATTGGAAGATCGGCTTAGATCACGCTTTGAATGGGGTCTTATTACAGATATAGCTCCCCCGGATCTTGAAACGCGGATAGCGATCTTGCGTAAAAAGGCCAAGGCAGATGGACTCATTGATATCCCGAATGAAGTCATGCTATACATTGCAAACCAAATCGATTCCAATATACGTGAACTCGAAGGAGCACTAATACGTGTTGTTGCCTTTTCATCTTTAGTGAATACGGATATTACTACAGAATTAGCTGCCGAAGCATTAAAAGATATCATACCTAATTCAAGGCCTCGTACTGTGACCATCTTAGACATCCAGAAAGCAGTTGGAGAACACTTCAATATTCGTCTCGAGGATTTCACCGCTAAGAAAAGAACAAGATCCATTGCATTCCCACGACAAGTCGCTATGTATTTGTCTAGAGAATTGACGGACTCCTCTTTGCCTAAAATCGGATCTGAATTTGGTGGACGAGATCACTCAACTGTGATTCATGCCCATGAAAAAATATCGAAAATGTTGAAAGACGATCAAGCTCTTCAACAGGATGTACAAGATATACGCAATGTACTTGGAAGAGGATGACCTGTGTATAACGTAGAATAAGGTGTGCATAGTCATGAACAGTTTATACACATGTGGAAAACCTTTATAGGACGAAGAATATTGGACTTATACACATTTCCACAGCCCCTACTACTATTACTACTAATTTATTAAACATTAATATTATATAAGCGAGGGTATAGAATGAAATTTGAAATCATGAGAGATCGACTGATTGATGGTTTAAGTGATGTGATGAAAGCGATCAGTCACAAAGTAACCAATCCTATTTTGACAGGTGTAAAAATCGATGTGGATGATAAAGGAATTACAATGACAGGTAGTGATTCTGATATTACAATTTGTACATTCATTGCTGCTGAAGAAAATGGTGAACAAATCATTCGCGTCATCGAAAAAGGAAGTATTGTATTACAAGCAAAAGTTTTCAGCGAAATTGTACGTAAACTACCAACAAATGATGTCACTATTGAAGCTGTTAATGGACTTCAAACACATATTCAATCTGGTAAAACAGAATTTCATCTCATTGGATCAGATGCAGATGAATATCCAGTATTGCCTGAAGTAAAAGATGAATATCTATTTTCATTACCAGCAGATTTGATGAAATCTATCATCCGTGAAACTGTCTTTGCGGTATCACAACAAGAAACAAGACCGATATTAACAGGCGTTCTTTGGGAAGCAAAAGACGGGGGATTGTCTTGCGTTGCCACAGATAGCCACAGATTGGCAAGAAGGCTAACTGTACCTGAAGAAATGCCAGAAGTTCCTTTTAGTGTCGTCATACCAGGAAAAAGCTTGCAGGAATTAAATAAAATTTTGCCTGATACTGGCGAACTTGTGGATATTGTTATTGCAGATCAACAAGTATTATTTAAAACACGTAATGTTTTATTTTATTCACGCTTACTGGAAGGGAATTATCCAGATACTTCTCGACTAATCCCTTCTGAATATAAAACGACAGTAACAATAAACGGACGTCTTCTGCTTCAAGCGATTGACAGAGCCTCCCTTTTAGCACGTGAGGAACGAAATAATATTGTCCGATTTTCAGCAGATGAAGGAAAAGTTATTGAAATCTCATCCAACTCACCTGAAGTTGGAAAGGTTGAAGAACTAGTAGAGGTAATTAATATTACTGGAGAAGCACTAAAAATTTCTTTTAGTGCTAAATATATGATGGATGCATTGAAGGCAATTGATGGTCAAGATGTGGCCATTCAATTTACAGGAGCTATGCGACCTTTCATCTTAAAATCGGTGGATGATGAATCGATTTTGCAGTTAATTCTTCCCGTTCGGACATATTAAATATTGAAGGATAGTCAAATATTTGACTATCCTTTTTTATCTTTTTCATTACAGGTTTACGTCTAATTCGAAAACTGGACGCAATAACATCTCGGCTGTAATTGATATACAATCGAAAATCAGCTAAAATAGAGGGATAGACTAATTTGCGAAGGGATAGGGTCTGATGGAAAACCTGACAATTGATACAGAGTACATAACATTAGGTCAATTATTAAAAATGACAGATGCAATCAGTTCTGGTGGTATGGCTAAATGGTTTTTGGAAGAACATACTGTTTATGTCAATGGTGAAGCAGAGCAACGCCGAGGTAAAAAATTACGCCATGGAGACGTAATTAATGTTCCTGGTGTTGGCAAATTTAAAATACATGACATCTTAACTGAGCAACCGGATGTACATTGAACGGCTTGCATTAACCGATTACCGCAATTACGAAGCACTTGACTTAACGTTTTCTCCACATATCAATGTGTTGATTGGTGAAAACGCACAAGGCAAGACAAATGTGATGGAAGCAATCTATGTACTTTCTATGGCAAAATCTCATCGAACCTCTAATGATCGAGAATTAATACGCTGGGACCAAGAATATGGTAAAATAGAAGGGGACATCCAACGAAAATATGGCAAACTGCCATTAGAGTTGATTTTATCAAAAAAAGGTAAAAAGGCGCGTGTCAATCATCTTGAACAAAATCGCTTGAGCCTATACGTTGGGCAATTGAATGTAGTCATGTTTGCACCAGAGGATTTAAATCTTGTCAAAGGAAGTCCCCAAGTACGTAGACGATTTCTAGATATGGAGATTGGTCAGATTTCACCAACTTATTTGCATGACCTTTTAACATTCCAAAAAATTCTGAAGCAACGAAATGCTATCTTAAAAGATAACCGGGGCAAATTGGATTTGAAAGATGTCATGTTTGATGTTTATACAGAGCAGTATATTCAAGTAGCTGTACAAATTATTCGTAAACGTTTTTATTTTATGGAGCTTTTACAGCGATGGGCAGAACCTATCCATAATGGAATTTCCCGTGGGATTGAATCACTTGAAATTACTTATGCAACACTAAAAGAGTTTGATTCGGGACAGACTGTAGAACAAATGGAGTCTATATTAGGTCAGAAGTTGCTGGAAGTAAGGCGTCGCGAGTTAGAACGTGGGATGACATTGGTCGGACCACATCGAGATGATCTTCACTTTTTTGTAAACGGATATGATATTCAGACTTATGGTTCACAGGGGCAGCAGCGGACGACGGCACTGTCCCTTAAACTTGCTGAAATTGAGCTTGTCAAGCAAGAAGTCGGGGAAACGCCTGTACTTCTTCTGGATGATGTGTTGTCTGAGCTTGACGATTATAGGCAATCGCATCTTTTGAATACAATTCAAGGACAAGTTCAAACGATTGTTACAACGACAAACGTTGCGGGGATTGACCATGAGACGATTCGCCAGGCAGATATTTTTGAAGTAACGGCAGGTACAGTAGCTAGAAAAGAAGAAAAGTAATCAATTTTTTACAAAGTATGAAAAGTGATAGATGTTAGACGTTCAGAAAGGAATGGTGAACAGTTTGGCAATGGAAGAGAAAGAGTTGCAGACAGCTTATGATGCGAATCAGATCCAAGTCTTAGAAGGACTTGAGGCTGTCCGCAAACGTCCGGGTATGTATATCGGGACGACTAGTTCAAGAGGACTTCACCATCTTGTATGGGAAATCGTTGATAATAGTATTGACGAGGCGCTTGCAGGATACTGTGATCATATCGAAGTGACAATCGAAAAAGATAACTGGATACGTGTTGACGATAACGGTCGTGGAATTCCGGTTGGGACGCAAGAATCTACAGGACGTCCAGCTGTTGAAGTTATTATGACCGTGCTTCATGCTGGAGGTAAATTCGGCGGTGGCGGTTATAAGGTATCAGGTGGGTTACACGGAGTAGGTGCATCTGTCGTCAATGCTTTATCTGAAACGACAGAGGTTTTTGTCAGACTTGATGGTAAAGTACATTACATCAAGTTTGAACGTGGCGATGTAGTAGAAGAATTGAATGTCATTGGCGAGACCGATGAAACGGGTACAAGAATCCGCTTCAAAGCCGATCCAGAAATCTTCACTGAAACAACGGTATATGAATTTGACATTTTGGCACATCGCTTGCGTGAGCTTGCTTACCTAAATCGTGGTCTACGTATAACGATAGCGGATGAGCGTGAAGATGAAAAACGAAGTGATCATTATTACTACGAGGGCGGTATCAAGTCCTACGTCGAACATTTGAATAAAAATAAAGAACCTATACATGAGGAACCTATTTTCATCGAAGGTGAAAAAGATGGCATTTCAATCGAAATTGCTATGCAATATAATGCTGGTTACGCAGAAAACCTGTTTTCATTCGCGAATAATATTAATACGTACGAAGGCGGAACACATGAATCAGGCTTCAAGACGGCACTTACACGTGTTATCAATGATTATGCTCGGAAAAATGGAGCACTGAAGGAAGCGGATCCGAACTTATCAGGTGATGATGTTCGTGAAGGATTGACGGCTATTATTTCCATCAAGCACCCGAATCCACAGTTTGAAGGACAGACGAAGACGAAACTTGGAAACTCTGAAGTGAGTACAATTACAAACTCGCTATTTTCAGAAGGCTTCCAACGTTTCTTACTTGAAAATCCAACGACTTCAAAACAAATTATTGAAAAAAGCCTCATGGCAGCACGTGCACGCATTGCAGCAAAAAATGCACGTGAGTTTACGCGTCGTAAGTCTGCACTCGAAGTATCTAGCTTGCCAGGGAAGTTAGCGGATTGTTCATCACGCGATCCTAAAATCAGCGAATTGTACATCGTTGAAGGTGACTCGGCGGGTGGTTCGGCTAAAATGGGACGAGATCGTCATTTCCAAGCGATACTTCCGCTACGAGGTAAAATCTTAAATGTTGAAAAAGCGCGTCTTGACCGCATTTTAGGTAACTTAGAAATCCGTGCGATGATTACAGCACTCGGAACCGGTATCGGAGAAGAATTCGACCTTTCGAAAGCACGCTATCACAAACTGGTCATTATGACCGATGCAGATGTCGATGGTGCGCATATTCGTACACTTTTGCTAACCTTCTTTTTCCGCTTCATGCGACCACTTATCGAGGCAGGCTATGTCTATATCGCTCAGCCGCCGCTTTATCGCGTGAAACAAGGAAAAGTCGAAGAGTATTGCTATAAGGAAGAAGAGCTTGAAGAAATTATTGGCCGGATGCCGTCTACACCTAAACCTGTTATTACCCGCTATAAAGGTCTTGGAGAGATGGATGCAACTCAATTATGGGATACAACAATGGATCCAGAACAACGTACATTACTGCAAGTTGAACTAGAAGATGCCTTTGATGCAGATTTAACGTTCCAGGACTTGATGGGAGACGATGTTGAACCACGTCGTAAATTCATCGAGGATAATGCAATGTATGTTACAAATATAGATACTTGAGGAACGTTGAGCTGAAAGGAGTCTAACAACATGGCAGATATGCCGAAACGTGGTGTCCAAGGCATCAACATTAGTAAGGAAATGAAGACTTCATTCCTTGACTATGCAATGAGTGTCATCGTTTCACGTGCCCTCCCTGATGTAAGGGATGGTTTGAAACCAGTCCACCGCCGTATTTTGTATGCAATGCAGGATTTAGGGAATACCGCCGATAAACCACATAAGAAGTCCGCACGTATCGTCGGGGACGTTATTGGTAAGTACCACCCACATGGTGATAGTGCTGTTTACGAGACAATGGTACGGATGGCGCAAGATTTCAACTATCGCTATATGCTTGTCGATGGTCACGGGAACTTCGGTTCAGTTGACGGTGATGGGGCAGCGGCGATGCGATATACGGAATCACGTATGTCCCGTATCGCAATGGAACTACTTCGCGATATCAATAAAGATACAATTGATTATCAAGATAACTACGATGGGCAGGAAAGAGAACCGGTTGTTTTACCGAGCCGCTACCCAAACCTGCTTGTCAACGGAACAACTGGAATTGCAGTCGGAATGGCAACGAATATTCCACCGCACCATCTTGGGGAAACGATTGATGCTGTTATAGCATTGGCGGATAATTCGGCTATTACGACAGAAGAATTAATGGAAATTATACCGGGTCCTGACTTCCCAACAGGTGGGATTATACTTGGTCGTAGTGGAATTAGAAGGGCTTATGAAACTGGAAAAGGCTCTGTCATTATTCGCGGTAAAGTTGAAATTGAACAGAAGTCGAATGGTAGAGAAACGATTATTGTCAGTGAGCTACCGTTCCAAGTAAATAAGGCGCGATTAATTGAAAAAATTGCAGAATTAGTACGAGATAAAAAAATCGATGGTATTACGTATTTAGCAGATGAATCAGACCGTACAGGTATGCGTATCGTTATTGAAGTACGCCGTGATGCAAATGCCAATGTATTATTGAATAATTTATACAAGCAAACTGCATTACAATCTAGTTTTGGTATTAACATGCTGGCACTTGTCGATGGTCAACCAAAAGTACTGGCATTAAAAGAAATTTTATATCATTATTTAGAACACCAAAAAGTAGTGATTCGTAGACGAACACAGTATGATTTGAAAAAAGCAGAAGATCGCGCACATATTTTAGAAGGATTGCGCATCGCACTCGATAATATTGATAGAATCATCGCCTTAATTCGCGGATCTAAAACAACGGATGAAGCGAAATCAGGGTTAATGGAACAATTTGATTTATCCGAACGTCAAGCACAAGCTATTCTTGATATGCGTCTCCAGCGTTTAACAGGACTTGAGCGGGACAAAATTGAAAGTGAATATGAAGCACTGCAGCTCTTAATGGCAGAGCTTCGTGCGATTCTTTCTGATGAAATGAAATTACTCGAAATTATACGTGAGGAACTGCTCGAAGTAAAAACCCGTTTTGAGGATAAACGTAGAACGGAAATTACATTAGGCGGCGCTGAAATGATTGAGGACGAGGATTTAATTCCAGTTGAGAATTCAGTGTTGACACTCACACATAACGGTTATATTAAACGTTTACCAGCCAATACTTATCGAAGTCAACGTCGTGGTGGTCGCGGTATACAAGGGATGGGAACGAATGATGATGACTTCGTTGAGCATCTTTTGAATACATCAACGCATGACACTATCCTGTTCTTTACAAGTAGAGGCCGTGTGTTCCGTACGAAAGGCTACCAAGTGCCTGAATTTAGCCGGACTGCTAAAGGGTTACCAATCATCAACTTGTTAGGTGTAGATAAAGATGAGAAAGTAACGGCTATGATCCCAGTAGCAGAGTTTAAGGAAGAGGAATACCTATTCTTTGCAACTCGCAATGGTATTGTCAAACGTACCCCTATTACGGAGTTTGCAAATATCCGATCAAATGGATTGATTGCACTAACGTTACGTGGCGATGATGAATTAATTGGCGTCAAAATGACTGGTGGCGATGACAATATCGCTATTGGAACAAAGGATGGTATGTTGATTAAATTCAATGAGCTAGACATCCGTTCTATGGGCCGGGTAGCCGGAGGTGTCCGCGGTATTCGTCTACGTGAGGGCGACATTACAATCGGCATGGATATCGTGCACGAAGGTGATGAAATCCTAGTGGTAACAGAAAAAGGCTTCGGAAAACGAACGCCAGAAGATGAATATCGTATCCAATCACGAGGCGGTTATGGATTAAAAACATTAAACGTCACGGAGCGTAATGGTAAACTTGTCGCAATGAAGACGGTAGATGGTACAGAAGATCTGATGTTAATTACAATCCATGGTATTTTGATCCGTATGGATATTGAAGATATTTCTGTTATTGGGCGAAGTACACAAGGAGTGCGTCTCATTCGACTTGGAGAAGACGAGCTTGTTGCGACTGTTGCCAAAGTTGAAAAAGAAGAGGAAATAGAAGAAGAGGCCGAGCAGAACGACAACCCAGTCGAAGAAAGCGAAGCAGATAACGAGTCTTAAGCATGAGAAAAGTTATTGAGATGACCGCATCAGTCATTTCAATAACTTTTTTTATCGTCTATTTGCAATTTTTAGAGTATGATAAAAGGTACTATGAGGTGAAAGTAGGGGAACCTGGATGGCCGAAACATATATTAAGATAGATGATTTACGTCCTGGCCTTGTAATAAGTGAGGACATATTCGCAAACACCATCTACCCAATTGTTAGAAAAGACACAGTCGTTTCTTCCGATCATTTAGAAATCTTACAAATCTTTGCTGTGAAACAAGTTAAAATTCATGAACGCCCTGTTGTGAAGAGAGAAAAAGTTCCTGAAATTGATCATGAAAATCCAGTGGATCCAGATGATATTCTTACTCAAATCCCTATGAAACGCCAAGACTTACAAACACAGTACAGTGAATCGGTTCAAAATTATAAAAAAGAGTTTATCGGATGGCGGGCAGGTCAACGTCCTGATGTTGCAAAAGTTCGTTCAATCGCAATCCCTTTGCTAGAGACTTTTATCGAACAAAAGAAAATGTTAACCATTTTAAACGACCTTTCGGAACCAAATGATTATTTGTATCACCATTCCATTGCTGTTGGAATATTAGCATCTGCCATTTGTGGACAGATGGGATTTCCAAAAGGACAGGTGTTGCAACTTGGTCTCGCGGGTGTTCTTGCAGACTGCGGAATGGCCAAAATCGATACATCCATTACAGAAAAAGCCGCGTTTCTGACAAAAGTTGAATTTAATGAAGTGAAAAAACATACAATATATAGCTATCAGATGATTCAGGAGACGCCTTTGCTACGTCAGGAGATGAAGTTGGCTATTTTGCAGCATCATGAGCGTCTTGATGGAAGTGGTTATCCGCGCGGCGACAAAATGGGGCAAGTGTCTGTGTTTTCACAGATCCTCGCAGTATCGGACGTTTTCCATGCGATGACATCTGAACGGATTCACCGTGCTAAGGAATCTCCATTTAAAGTGATTGAGATGATAAAAGAAGAAGAGTTTGGGAAGTTCGATATTAAGGTTGTTCAAGCATTACTCGATTTAGTAGGCAATCTATCAATCGGCACAAAAGTTCAACTGACAAATGGTGATGTCGGAGAAGTTGTATTTGTTCACCGAGATGCAAGATTACGCCCAATGATAAAGAAAAGTGTAGACGGGACTATCCTAGACCTTACGACTAATCGTCATATTGCTGTAGGGAAGGTATTGATTTAGGATGTGTTTAAATTAAATTTGACAAAAATCATCACCTCGCAGAGTAGCTATTAAAGCTTTGCGGGGTGATTGTTTAAGTACTGTTGTAGGTATTGAAAAACATTTTGAAATAAGTGTTGCATTTGAAATGGTAGGGTGATATAGTAATAAACGTTGCGCATCCGACATAAAGAAAACAACGACAAAGAAATTGAAATTAGTTGTTG
>NZ_JAWLIR010000022.1:0-448 GCF_033485195.1 Sporosarcina beigongshangi | reverse complement strand
TGTTCAGTTTTCAAGGTTCATAAGTTGTTGTTTTGTTAGCAACTATTCTAATATAACATTCTAGCGAATAGAAGTCAATCATTATTTCAAAATCATTTTTAAAGCTATTTCATTTAAGTAATATGGAGCGGGTGAAGGGAATCGAACCCTCATCATCAGCTTGGACGGCTGAGGTTTTACCACTAAACTACACCCGCATATAAGTATGGCGCGCCCGGCAGAAGTCGAATCCACAACCTCCTGATCCGTAGTCAGGTGCTCTATCCAATTGAGCTACGAGCGCTCTGTTTAAAACGGAAATGATTGGTGCGGTAAAGAGGACTTGAACCTCCACGGGGTTAACCCCCACTAGGCCCTCAACCTAGCGCGTCTGCCATTCCGCCACTACCGCGTGTATTTGGCGACAAACTTTATTATACATTACATGCTTCATTTGTCAACATTTTTT
>NZ_JAWLIR010000021.1:0-86670 GCF_033485195.1 Sporosarcina beigongshangi | reverse complement strand
GGTGCGGTAAAGAGGACTTGAACCTCCACGGGGTTAACCCCCACTAGGCCCTCAACCTAGCGCGTCTGCCATTCCGCCACTACCGCGTGTATTTGGCGACAAACTTTATTATACATTACATGCTTCATTTGTCAACATTTTTTAAAATGGTGAGCCATGCAGGATTCGAACCTGCGACCCTCTGATTAAAAGTCAGATGCTCTACCAACTGAGCTAATGGCTCTCTATTATATATGAAGAAACAACTTCAAGGTTGAACTGGGGTAGCTGGATTCGAACCAACGAATGACGGAGTCAAAGTCCGTTGCCTTACCGCTTGGCTATACCCCACCGATTGGTGACCCCTACGGGATTCGAACCCGTGTTACCGCCGTGAAAGGGCGGTGTCTTAACCGCTTGACCAAGGGGCCTCATAAAGTATTGATATCGCATGTCTGGAACATCACATCTTGTTTTTGAAGTGGTATTTCCTAACCGACTTTTTCTATTATAGACAGTTCAATTCCCCACGTCAACACTTTTCCATAATTTCTTTTCAATTACTTTCAAAAGAAAGGCAAAACCGCCGATCAATTGCGACCCAGCGATCTTGCCTCTAGATTACATCTCCATTATAACCCCTGCACATTTCCCGCATCTATACTTCCGCACGTCCATCCTTCTTCTCCGCTTGTACTCCAACTCACATGCTACACATTTATAAAGATGTAGCGCTAGCCGCTTTTGATTTCTTTCAGAAAGTACTTTACAAAACCTTGGAGATCCCGTTTTCCTGAGCAGCTCCTTAAAGTCAACATCTCGGTGGCGATAGCCCTTTCCTTCTATATGAAGATGGTAATGACATAGTTCATGTTTGATAACCCCGACTAATTCTTCCATTCCATACTTCTGAAATACCAATGGGTTAATCTCAATCGAGTGATCTGCTAACATATAACGTCCACCTGTTGTACGTAACCTACTATTAAAGCGAGATACATGGAGGAACGGCTTTCCAAATACGTCAATAGAAATAACTTCTATCAGCTTCTGTAAGTCTGTATCCATCATGACCATTCCCCTCCTGAACTCAAGTACTACAACTCGTTAGCTTTTTACCGGCGGTAACATCGTTAATGAAATTCTACCCTTCGCTTTATCTACTCCCTCTACCCATACCGTAACGATATCACCCGACGACACTACATCTAATGGGTGTTTCACATAACCTTTTCTCAATTTCGAAATATGAACTAGCCCATCTTCCTTTACCCCTATATCAATGAATGCACCGAAATCGACCACATTCCGGACAGTCCCTTGCATTTCAAGACCTTGGTAAAGATCTTTCATATCTAGTACATCCGCTTTTAATAGCGGTTGTGGAAAATCATCACGTGGATCTCGATTCGGTCTTTGAAGGGTGTCGATAATATCCTTCAGCGTTACTTCTCCAACATCTAACTTCGCGGCAAGCGATTTAATGTCAAGGTCTGCCAATGCTTCCGCCGTTTCTTTCTTGCCGAGTACTTTTTTCCCTAATCCAACCTCTTCTAGTACTCGCTCCGCTAACGCATAGCTTTCTGGGTGAATGCCGGTTGAATCAAAAGGATCTGCCGCCCCAGGTACACGAAGAAAGCCGATCGCTTGTTCATAAGTCTTCGCACCAAGTCGCGGCACTTTCTTCAATTGGTTCCGCTTCGTAAACAAACCGTTTTCTTCGCGAGATTTCACGATGTTTTCTGCCACAACCTTCGATAACCCCGCAACATATTGCAGCAATGATGAGGAGGCAGTGTTCACGTCGACTCCCACTCGGTTCACCGCTGTTTCAACAACGAACGTTAATGATTCCGATAAGCGTTTTTTAGCTACATCATGCTGATATTGCCCTACTCCAACAGAACCCGGGTCAATTTTCACTAGCTCAGATAGCGGATCCTGCAAACGCCTGGCAATCGATACCGCACTTCGCTGTTCAACTTGTAAATCCGGGAACTCTTCCCGCGCTTTAGCCGAAGCTGAGTAGACACTTGCCCCCGCTTCATTGACAATTACATAAGAAACGCCTGCTGTTGCTTCTTTTATACATTCCACAATAAACAACTCTGTCTCACGCGAAGCAGTTCCATTTCCAATCGCTATAATAGAAACCGGATATTTTTTAAGTAGCTCCAAAATGATACGCTTCGACTTTTCCTTTTCCGGCTTCGGCGGATGCGGATACACAACAGATATCTCCAGCAGCTTTCCGGTTTCATCGACAACTGCTAGCTTACAGCCTGAACGGAAGGCTGGGTCCACGCCTAACACCACTTTCCCTTTCAATGGCGGCTGCAGGAGCAGGCTCTTTAAGTTTTCCGAAAATACATGGATTGCCTGTTCTTCAGCCTTCTCAGTCAAAGCCGTTCTAATTTCCCGTTCAATAGAAGGCGCTATCAATCGCTTAAATGCATCTTCAATCGCTTCCTTCACTTGCGCGGCTACCGGCACATGGGCTTTGCGGATCAATTCACGTTCAAGTCCCCCGATAATTTGTACTGTCGGGAAGGATACACTAATTCTAAGCACTTCTTCTTTTTCACCGCGATTCAACGCAAGCACACGGTGTGGCACTATTTTTTTTAGCGGCTCTTCGTACTCATAATAGTTACCGAATACGTTGCGCTCATCTTCCGCACCTTTTCTTACCGCAGATACAATCAAACCATTATTCCATGTCAGCTTCCGGATATTCTCCCGAATGGCGGCATCATCCGCAAACCGCTCGGCAATAATATCACGTGCACCCGAGAGTGCCTCTTCAACTGTAGTTATGCCCGCTTCTTCATTCATAAAAGGCTTGGCCATTTCTTCCGGCATGGCCGTCGAATATTCCAACAACTGATTAGCGAGTGGTTCAAGTCCAGCTTCAATTGCAATCATTGCTCTCGTCCGCCTTTTCTGTTTAAACGGACGGTACAAATCTTCAATGCGCTGTAGCACTGTAGCTCCTTCAATCGATTTTCTCAAATCGTCGTCAAGTTTACCTTGCTCATCAATCAGCCGAATCACTTCTTCTTTTCGCTGTTCAAGACCTTTGACATAACTATAAGCATCCTCAATTGCCTTTATCTGAACCTCATCAAGTGAGCCCGTTTCCTCTTTTCGATACCTAGCTATGAACGGAACCGTGTTTCCTTGATCAAGTAGCTCAATTACTTTTTCGGTTTGACGGATACTGACAGCCGCCTTGTCCGCTGTCGCTTTAATAATATGTCCTATCAATACAACCACCCTTTCTTCACTGCCTTTCATTTTAACATCAATTACGCCTTGCTGTAATTGCGTCCGGATTTTTTTCGAACACGCTAGGCCCATAGGATGTGGGTCATGCAACTATTGTCGCAGGACGCGACGAACTTAAGTTGCCTTCCTCTAAAGCTTCCCTTAAAAATCCGTGACATCCGCCGTAGGCTTTTATCTGTATTCTGCAGGTTTTTTTGCTGAATTCAAACAAAAAGCCTACTTCCCATTTATAGAAGTAGACTTCCCGCTATAAAGGTTGCATCGTCTCCGTCATCGACGGTTTGTAATACATTCCGAGACAATTCATATGCCCCTGAGCTCTCCTTTAATAAAAATTTTGGGCTATTTAACGTGACCCCATCTGAATGTAGAAAAAACAAATCTCCCGCCTGGTAGTCGTATTGCTGCGTATTTAACTTTTGAGGTCTCCCCGACAGATAGCCCATTACAGGCAAAGGATAAATCATCTTTGTTCTGTTGTGCAAAATATATAATCGAACATTCCCCACACAACTGTATTGTATCGTTTTCTGGGTATGGTCTATCTTCAAAATCGCAACAGCGGCTCCACGTTTTTGTACCATATATTCATTACAACGACTTAGCAATTCGTCAATCGTTTCAGAATGAAATTCGCTCAATACTTTTGGAATGATTTGTGCTGATTGACGAGCAATCGGTCCACTCCCTAAGCCATCCGCAATGGCGCAGATGAAATAATCCTTCTCGGCTTGCATGAAGTACGTATCTCCAGATTCCCAATTTCCCCGTTTCGCAGCCTGATAAACATAGACTTCAACGTGTTCAGTTAGCATAGATTCCACTATGAAACACCACCAGCCGCCAGAATTGCTTCCTGTAACTTCTTGATAGCTTTTCGTTGTAATCTCGAGACATGCATTTGGGAAATACCAAGTCGCTCTCCTGCTTCTTTTTGGCTTAATTGTTCGATATATGTATATTGGATAATCTGTTTTTCGCGTTCTGAAAGTACATTTAACGCATTCGCAACTAACATACGTTGATCTATCCTTTCAAAGCCTGCATCAGTATCTCCAATGATATCAAACAAAGTCACCAGCGCTCCATCAGAATCTGACTCCAGCCCCCGATCCATAGAAAGTGCCTGATAACTTCTTCCCATTTCCATCGCTTCAAGGATCAGTTCTTCGTCCACATCTAGGTATTCAGCAATTTCACTGACGAGCGGAGAGCGTTGTAATTCTGTCGTTAACGCTTCAACAGCTGCTTTAATTCTTGGGCCAAGCTCCTTAATACGTCTCGGAACATGGACTGCCCACGTTTTGTCCCTAAGAAACCGTTTGATTTCTCCAATGATTGTTGGAACTGCGAATGCTTCAAAACTTCTACCAAATGCCGGATCGTAACGACGAATCGCTCCTAAAAGTCCCAGCATACCTACTTGCGCTATATCCTCATGATAAGGTTTGCCATTGGAATATTTTCTAGCAATCGATTGTACCAAACGCTCATAATGTAGAACGAGATTTGTTTGCGCTTCTTCATTTTCGGTTTCCTGGTATTGCTTTATCCAAAGCAGTACCTGTTCCTTCGTTCCAGAATCACGAGGAGACTGTTCTTCCGACATCATCATCCCCCCGCTCTCCGCCGAGATATTTAGTCATAAAGACCGTCACACCCTCCTTATGATGTACTTTCACATCATCCATAAGTGTTTCCATCAGGTACAAACCGAGGCCGCCTTCCCGAAGAAATTGAACTTCCACCTGTTCGTTATAGGGCCCTAATGATTTTTTCGTCTCCTCAAAATTAAAACTTTTCCCATGATCCGCAACCATGATTTCTAACCTATCTTCGAAAAGTGCGCAGCCGACAACGACTTCTCCTTCCTCATCAGCCTTATACGCATGCTGAACCGCATTTGTAATCGCTTCACTCGAAGCTATCTTTAAATCTTCAATTTCGTCATACGTAAAACCTAATCGGCTTGCGAGTCCCGATATTGTTAGACGAGCGACACCTACATACTGGGCTTTCGCGGGAACCCTGATTTCAATATAGTCATACGCCTGCATCTTCGTCCCTACTTTCCTCAATTGCTATATCCATAACTTCATTTAAACCTGTAATTTCAAATAGCCTTTTAAGGCGCGAATTAACACCAATGATTTTGACATGCCCTCCGTTAGCTTTCACAGCTTTATAAAACCCAACAAATACGCCGAGACCGGTACTGTCCACATACTCCACCTCGGACAGATCTAATTCCGCTTGCATATCTGCCACTTTTTCAGCCGGTGCGAGGCACTCTCTTAACTTCGTGGCTGTAAACGCATCAATTTCACCAACAATTTTAAAACGTTGAACACTGTTTTCTTCTAATAGCTCCACCTGCAAATCCATAATTCTCACCCCGAGTTTTCTATTTTTGAAAAAATGCACACTAAACTGATGCATACCCTCTTTTTAATAAACAAAACTCTATTATTCCCTTTTTTTATAAATCACAATCGTAAAATCATCTCTCAAACGAAAATCCTGTGCTGCCGCAAGCTTGTTGTACATTGTATCCGCAATAACTTGAGCAGACTCTCCCTTTACTTCTAGCAACAGCGACTTAATCACTTCACTATCTATAAAACCAGTATCCGTACGTACTTCTGTCACACCATCCGTCATCATAGCGATGAAATCGCCTTCCTCTAACACAACTGACTTTTCTTCATATAGTACATCCGCATGAACGCCAAGCAAAAGCCCCTTTGCACCAAGTTCTGTAAACGTACCAGTAGACGCCTTATACATAAGGGCTGGCTCATGCCCAGCCGAACCGTAAGTAAAACTTGCATCTCTTGCATCGTACTTCCCATAAAACATGGAAATAAACATAGAGTCATCTACGCTCTTTTCCACGATTCGATTAACGATTTCGAGTACATTTCCCGGACTTGTATCCTCGTTACGCAAACTGTCAATCCCGAACTTTATCATTGTCATACAAAGCGCCGCCGGAATTCCCTTTCCCATCACATCAGCAACTGCTACACTTGTCTCATAATAATTATCATGCAGAAAATAAATATAATCTCCACTCATCTTTTTGGCCGGCTCTGTTACAAAGCCGATATCCAATTCTCGAACTTCCGGTATTTTTGTCTTCAATAATGTATCTTGCACCTTCACAGCTACATTGATTTCCATCTGGATTTCTGCCTGCCTACGGATTAAGCTTTGATGCTCCTTAAGAGCAAGTCCATAGTGAATCATCATTTCAATTAAAAAATCAAATGAATTCACCAGCTCATCCTGTATATCCGGATACATTTCAGTAAGAGCAATTTTATGAATACTAATGACCTCTTCAGGTGATATGTCTTGCCCAATGAATTTCCTACTAAATTTCTGCCCCAAATAAAGAGCTTCTTCATTTGGCCTATCAATATATTGCTGCATAATTTCTTTATATTGCTTCACAATATCCTGAGGCACCCATCATCATCCCCTCACCTAAGCCATTTTGTTGCGGTAATTACCGTTCCCACCCCAACTTCTGTCTCTAATTTAAATTCGTCCATAAGCCTTCTTACACCCGGCATTCCTGCACCAAGCCCTCCTGAAGTTGTAAACCCATCCTCCATTACTATACGTATATCCGAAATTCCGGGTCCCTCGTCAGAAGCGATGATTGTAATGCCTGATAAGCCATCTACAGAAAGACTTTCAATTTCAATTTTACCTTTTCCAGCATATAAATAAATATTACGTGCTAACTCGCTAATAGCAGTTGTAATGCGTGCCTGATCAACAGTACTAAAGCCGGACTTTTTAGCCTCATTCCGACCAAGCTGTCGAGCCGCAACAATATCCCACTCCCTATTTATCTCTACAGAAGACCGGTCCCCCATAATCAGGCCTCCAATTCTTGGCGTAGTTTGTCCAATCCGTTTTCAAGATCGAGCGCAGTCAATACATCCTCCAAGCGAATTCCAAGTTCAATGAGTGTAATAGCGACGGCTGGCTGAATTCCTGTAATAACAACTTTGGCTCCCATCAATCCCGACATGCTAATGACATCTCCTAACACTTTAGCGATGAATGAATCAATGAAGTCAATCGGCGTCAAATCGATCACCACACCTCTCGCCGTCGTTTCATGCATCTTTTTCAATAGATCCTCTTGAAACTGAATAGCCGTCTGGTCATCGAGTTCCCATTGGACAGAAACGATTAAAACGTCGTTTAATTTTAAAATTGGAATTCGCATATTCATGAGCAATCTACCTCCATCATGGTACGGTTCGTCAACCTCAAGGCCTCCTGCATCCCGCGTCTCAATGTACTCGTAGTAGTGAAATCATTTAAATTGATACCTAAAGTCACAATCGTCTGGGCAATTTCCGGCCGAATTCCGACAAGCATGCATTTTGCCCCGACGAGTCTGACCGCATCCGCTGCTTGAATAATATGATGGGCAACCATTGTATCGACAACTGGTACACCTGTAATATCGAGGAGAACAACTTCCGCCCTTTGCCTTACTACCCCTTCCAATAGGTTTTCCATAATGAGCTTGGCACGTTCCGAATCAATCGTTCCGACTAATGGCATAACTGAAATTTTATCGAAAACAGGAATTAGTGATGCAGATAACTCCTGCAAAGCGATTCTTTGTAAGCTAACCGTTCGTTCCCATTCCGTAGAGTAGGCTTGGATAATGCTTCCACGTAGGGGTGTAATCCAATTTGTAAACACATCCATGACAGGACGCAAATTACTGTTTTTAATGATCTCTTTTTCTTCTAGTAAATTAAAAGTAATTCGCGAAAAATTATCAATCGCCTTGTTCACAAATTTAATGGACCAACCGAAACGTACTACTTTTTCAGCGAAATCATTTAGCTTCGTTTCGTCAATGACATCGTCATCTGTAATATTTGACGTCATGAGTTCTGCGAATTCTCTACTTGTTTTTTCGATAAGCTGAAAAGGCATAAACTGAAAAAAGCGCTCATCTTCCACTTCTTCCATACTTACTTGCCACCGTTCAATAATGTTATCCAGATACTGATTTATACTTTCCACCATATATTTGTTCATAATAATACCGATAAGCCCCCTTGCTAAATTTCTTTAAGTGAAATACTACATATCCTCATTGTAACGAAAAAAATGAAGTAGCACACCTCTTTTTGTCACATAATTGAAAATAGTCCATTTTTCATGCTTCGACATCAAAAAACACCGCAGATATAAATCCTGCGGTGTTTTTCTTATATGTATGCTCAGAATTTGACGAGACCGAAGCTCACTTCAAGTGCTTCATCGACCTGTTCCATCAAAAAATCATCTAGTTGCGTAATCTTATCAGTAAGCCTTGACTTGTCGATTGTGCGGACTTGTTCGAGCAGGATAACTGAATCCCGCTCGAATCCATAGCGCGCCGCATCAATTTCAACATGCGTAGGCAATTTCGCTTTTTGTATTTGCGCGGTAATTGCCGCAATAATGACTGTCGGACTAAACCGGTTGCCTATGTCATTTTGAATAACTAGAACCGGTCTTGTACCCCCCTGCTCGGAACCAACGACAGGCGACAGATCTGCAAAAAAGACGTCTCCACGTTTTATTGCCAACTTTTCATCCTCCGCTTACGAGACGTTCCACCGTATGCTGGGCTTCAAACTCCACATGCAAGCATTCTGTGGCGATTTTCAGGTTGATTTGTGACATTTCGACGTAACCCTTCATCATTTCTTCTCTAATCGTAGCCGATTCATAGTCGGTTACGTATCGTTTTGTCGAAATATAAACGAAATCCTCACGCCCGGGCTCCAGATGAACGACCGTATGTTCATTTTCATTCAGCATCCGTTTTGGAATCTTAACAATGATTTCTTTCATGTTTTTATTTGCACGCAACGTCAGCACCTCCGACAAAGCCGTTCCCTCATTTCAGTACAAGTTCATCTTACCATTGAATAACGACAATGAGAAGACATAGAAGGAAGTTTATTGACAGGATTCTGCAAGACTAGTTGTTTTTTTGTCGAAAGTACGGATATTAGATAGGCTGTCCATCTTTCCCAATATATATTCTCGGAATACGTTCCGCAATCGAAACAGCAATTTCATATGGAATGGTGCCGAGTCGTTCCGCCCACTCTTCCATCGTAATTTCTTCCTGCCCTTGACGACCAATCAAAGTAACTTTTTCACCAATCGGCATTTCGCGTGCTAACTTCACCATGCATTGATCCATACAAATTGTACCGACAAGCGCTGCTCGCTCTCCCCCAACGAGAACATCCTGTCCCCGCAAACCACGTCTTAAACCATCCGCATAGCCAATCGGAATGGTGCCAATCCACTCCCCCTCAGTCGTTTCGTATGTGCCACCATAACTAATCGGGGTACCAGCCTCTACATATTTGACATGGACGAGCTCACTTTCGATTTGCAATGCTCTTTCAAGGGTGAATGGTAATTTTTTTGCCACATAATCTGAGGATGCAATACCATAAAGACCAATCCCGAAACGAACCGCATCCAATCCATAATCGCGATATAGGAGGGCTGCCGCGCTATTCGACGCATGAACAATTCGCGGTTTTTCTCGTAATGTTTGTACCAGCCCCTTAAACATCGCAAACTGTTTTTCCGTTGTTCCTTGATTCCCCTCATCTGCACAGGAGAAATGAGTAAAAATGCCATCTAATTGCACGTCTTCGGTATGCTCGACAATCGACAAAATCGCCTGAAGGGATGCTGCATCCCGTAACCCAATTCTACCCATACCGCTATCAATTTTTACATGAATTTTTAATGGTTTGCTAATTTTTTCTTCGTAGTCCAGTGCCATCTGCAACCACTCAGCACTAGAAACGGCAATAATGATATCGAGTTCAGCTGCCTTTGCAGCAAAGCTAGTGGGGGACGGACCCATAACAAGGATATCTCCACTGATGCCCGCCATTCGGAGCCGCACGGCTTCATCCGGTGTCGCAACCGAAACCATCTGAACACCTGCTTCAAAAGCAGCAATGGCTACTTCCACATCTCCATGTCCGTAGCCATTCGCTTTCACAACCGCAATTACAGAAGTCAAACTTCCAATATATTGTCTTAAGTTCCCGATATTCGCCTTGATGGCTTCCAGATTTATAGCTACTTGCGTTGGACGATAATGAACAGAGTTTTTCATGATGCCCCCTCATTTATATGTTGTTACTCTCTATTATCAATCCCCGACCCTTTCTTCGTCAATACCGGAGGCTTTGATGCAGGTCATGCAGGCGTTGCCAATCGAACAGCGAAGGGTTCGATTTGCCGTATTTCTGTGTTCTGTGCAGAAATTAAGGCACTGTTTCAAGACCTGGTGACCTTAGCCAGCGTTCTAGTATTCAGCAGAAATTTTCAGCTGAATCCAGATAAAATTATTTCATGCCCTCCGCTTGCATCGACGAAGCTACTTCAATCAACTCATCTTGCGTTAGCATTTCAGATGCGATGAAAAACGAGATACCATTACTTTCCCAACGAATGGAGTTGTCAGTTAAAGCTGCAACCGTAAATCCAAGATCTACAGGATCCCCCTCGATTGAGACAGCTATTTTTTGGTCAGGTACTGTAGCCGGCTCTTGAACAATGATGAATTCTTTACTTCCGCTAATTGTCATGAAGGATCTTGTGCCATTTGCTGTTTCCATTTGCTCTTCATCCAACGTGATTCCTTCCCAATTGACTGTTGGGTAATAAGTTTGGAAGCCTGTTTTCTTACCATCTTCCGGGCTTTGTTCTTTTTCAATATTCGAACCATCTATTTCTACCGCATAGTCTTCAGCTTTTCGTTCTTTTCCAAGTGTAATCTGCTTGAAAGTGATGCGTATTTTTTCTTCTTTATTCTCATCTAACACGGATACATAGGTTGGCAGCAATGTTTTTTTGTCGATATGAATTCGCTGCGTCGGCAAAACTTTTTTATGATTATTACGAGTCGCTGTTTCAAAGATATACGTCTTGTCTTTTTCAGTCATCGTCGCATTTTTATCCGCTTTAATATCATCAGACAATGCACCGATCAAATACGCCTGACTATTTTGTGCAGGCCAATCACTTTGGAATTTGTATGTTTTACCGAGTGATGGCGTGACAACAAATACACCTTCTTCATTGCGCACAATCATTTGTGAATCCTCGCTACCTGCTTGACTAACATTCACACGATAGAAGGCTGGCTTTGTATACCAAACAACAACATCATAGATACGTGGTTCTTCCCCAGTCTTAATCTCCATCGTCGCCTTTAGTTCATACCCTTTCGTATCATTCCACTTGCCACTAAGCTTTTTCGTAACATCCTCTTTCGATGGCGCCCCACATGCCGCAAGGAGTACCATAACTATAACTAACAACAGAGCAACTATCCGGCTACGCATACAGTTCATCCTTTCTCATTTCAATCGGGTAGGTCATCTTATGAGAGAGGATGGACATTTATGCGAGTAAGATTACTTGTGCTGCTGCTACTGTTTTCGTGTGCGTAATTGAAACAAATCCAGAGACCTTATTTTTTTTGAAATAAAGGATCGGCTTCCCACTTGCCTCGGGTAAAATTTCAATATCTGTAAAGTTACAGGCCTCACCAATGCCCGTACCATTCGCTTTCGCATAAGCTTCCTTGCCAGCAAAACGCCCCGCTAGAAACTCTATCCGACGATGGTTGGTAAGTGTATCATAAATTTGTAGTTCTTCTGACGTTAAAATTCGCAAACGAAACTTCTCTGAATGTGCATCTAATTTAGCAATACGGTCTAATTCAACGATATCTAAACCAATTCCTGCTATCAAAGCCATTCCTCCTTTCTAATTTGTTACTTAATTAAACAATCCATAGAAGTGGTGGATTTTGCTGAATCAAGTGAATAAATGTATAATATGCTTATAGATTGAGGTGAAAAAATGTTTAGTCGTACAGAAAATTTCTCGCAATATATCCGTCTGTATCCAATCGTTACAGCATTACTTTCTTTGAACATCCTCGTTGCTTTGATTGGATATATCCCAGGTATAGGGGATCGAATCTATTTCAGCGGTATGGGCATCAATTTTTTAATAGCTGAAGGAGAATGGTGGCGCTTATTTACACCTATGTTCTTACATGCTGGATTTTCACATCTGTTATTCAATATGTTTTCTCTATTTGTTTTTGGACCAGAGCTTGAAAAAATAGCTGGCAAGGCCCGCTTCCTAACTGTTTACTTACTGGCTGGTATTTTCGGCAATATCGCAACCTACTTCCTGCAACCCCTTGACTATGCAAGCGTCGGGGCTAGCGGAGCGATTTACGGGATTTTCGGCGCATTCGGGGCACTTGTTTATTACACGAAGCATATCCTTCCACAACTTAGACAAATCATTTTACCAATTATCGTAATCGGTGTCGTCATGACATTTATCCAACCAAATATTAACTGGATTGCTCATATTATCGGGCTTATCGTCGGATTTTTGATTGGACTGAGTTATTTTCACCCCAAACGCATTGTTAGTTGGAAAAAAAGATAATGAATTGGGAAGGACAGCAGGAACTACTCCTGCTGTCCTTTGTTTTCCCAGCTTCTTTCATACCAAGAAAGAATTCTCTCCGCCTCCAATTCCTCCATATGAAAGACATGCGCGCGAAAAATACCCATTCCTGATTTAACGCTCGCAGCTAATGTAGCTACCTGTTTACGCTTATGAAAATAATTTTGTTTCATTTCCAACGATTGAATCCTTTTCCTCATTAAAAATGCAGTTTGTAAGCTAAATCCTCTAAAACGCATCGTCAGCTGATTGCCTGTAATTTCATATGCCGCAGAGCGGTGTTGCCAAAGTCCAAAGAGAATGATAACTGGAATGATCAATAAGGAAAATAGTCCATATGGGAAGAAAAAATAAGTTAAAGCACCGATGACAGGAATCATCCATACGAAGTCAATGCGATAGTAAAAACGTCTCCCCCGATTAGGTAGTTTATGCGTTGGATCCTCTAGCACCAAGTTAGGAAATATCTGGCATAACGAATGATGTATAGCAGCTTTTTTAACCAAAGGGAATAGGTTAATTTTCGCACCTTCTGCTCCTCCACCACCAGCACTGTCAATAACGACTGCCGCATAGCCGAACAACTGTCTAACTGGATTCTCAATTATCCGCACACTTTGAACTCTATTCAACGGCACTGTCATTCTTTTCTTTTCCAATAATCCTCGCGTGATGACGATATCCTGCTCATCTAGTGCCACGGAAAAACCATAATATTGGAAGAACGTCATCGCAACGGACAATCCCCATACGACGACGAAGCCTAAAAAGACGACCAACGCAACAATCACAAGCCCATATTTAATAAAAACCGAAACTTCTTCATACATCCATTGATATGGAATCATATCGGAAAACTGCGATAAAAAGATGGCTGCACCCGAAAGTATGACACCGATACCTCCCGAAGTCGTCGCTAAAATAAAGAGATCCTTCGCCGACAAAGTAAAAATAGACTTCACATGCGCCTCTTCGTCAACAAATAACTTCTCTAGCCCTTCACCTTCATCAACAACAATAGCTTTTCTTCTAATTTTCGCCTCTGCGATTTCTAGTTCAATTCTTTCAGCGGCCGCTTTCGTAATCGCCGTTAGTTCCGCCTCCGATTTTTTGGCTGAAGAACTACCCGCAGTTTCCACCTTTACTTTGATTAGCTTAAAGGGTCGATGTAAAATTCCCTCTGTATAGTCAAGACTTTGAATTCGATCAAAGGGGATATACCGCTTCTTCTTGACGAACAATCCATACTCAATACGTAGCTCATCTTCCTCGAACCAATATTCAAATCGCTTCCACTTGATAATTCCTGTAGCCAAAAACACGATGAGCAGGACGCCAAAAATAAGAAATGAAGCATAATCTATGTACCATCGTCCCGTTCCTAAATCCTTCAATCCATTTGCAAAGAGTAAAACAATTAGCGGAAGAATCATTTCCTTTAACGTTTTCAACACTTCAATAATTGCCGTGATCCAATGCAATTTATAGCGATTATTAGACATCGTCTTCCGCCACCCTTGCGAGCACTGAAATTCTTCCACGTAGTTCATCCGCTTCTTCCGTCACGAGTGCAGGAATACTATGGTTCGTTGCCGCTGTGGAAATCGTAATTTCAGCTAAATTATATTTCCGAAGAATTGGGCCTTGGGCAGTATCGACATGCTGAACCCGCACCATTGGAATTAACGTCCTTTTGACGATAAAAAGCCCGTGCTGTAATTCAATTTCGGATTCACGCACCTCATAACGCCATCGCATCCATCTCACTTTCGGGAACAGATAAATGAATAAATAAGAAAATAACACAACGACGGCTACCGCAATTGCGTAAATCCACCACGGTCCTTCAAATAGATAGGCCAAAACTCCGGCACCTATCGCAACAAGCAATAGCAATGCCGTTTGCATAATGCCATAAAGTCTCCACACTCTTAAACCTTTTTCCGATATCCGATTGCTTGGCTGCGCCCTCATATGAACACCTCTTTCTATACATTCTATACGATTCGCAAGTGAAAATGTTTCATTTTTCCTGAAACAATCAAACCATATACAAAAAAGTCGGGGGCGTATACACGCTCCCCGACTTTTAACCTTTATTCGACAAACACTTGCGAGCTCGAAAAAATCTGGACACAATTACGCCTAGGCGCAATTGATAAAGGAATGATTAACGTTCTGTTCTTGTGCTGCGTGAACGACCGCTATCTCTTCTTGCTCCGTCACGACTTCCGCCGCCACTACGACGAGATGCTCCGCCACCATAACCACGACCACCGCCGTTACCTGATGAACGACCGCCGCTGCGGTTACCTTTGTAGCCACCACCACCGCTACGTGAACCTCCACGTGCTGGTAATGGACGCTCTTCCGAAATCGATACCGGTGTATCATTCGGTTCGCGTGTTAATGAACGAAGTGCCGCTGCAACAAGATCATTCGCATCGAATTTAGTAAGTAATTCAGATGCTAAATGCGTGTAGTCACTCAATTCATTTTTCTCAACGATTTCCGCTAACTGCTCAACCGCTAGACGTTGCTGACCAACAAGTGCTTCGTCAGAGGATGGTGGCGTTAAAGGAGTCATGCGCTTTTTAGTTGTTTCTTCAACGATACGTAGGTAACCCATTTCACGTGGTGTAACAAATGTAATCGCCACTCCACTTTTTCCTGCGCGACCTGTACGACCGATACGGTGAACATAGCTTTCAGGATCCTGTGGAATATCGAAGTTGTAAACATGTGTAACCCCTGAAATATCAAGGCCACGTGCCGCAACGTCAGTCGCAACAAGAATATCTACTTTACCTTCTTTGAACTGACGAAGAACTGACATACGTTTTGCTTGTGTCAAGTCGCCGTGAATACCTTCAGCGATGTAACCGCGAATGCTTAGTGCATGTGAAAGCTCATCAACACGACGCTTCGTACGACCGAAAACAATCGCAAGCTCTGGTTGGTGAACATTCAATAGACGTGACAGGATATCAAACTTCTCGCGCTCCTGTGATTTCACGAAGAACTGCTCGATGTTTTCAACAGTCATTTCTTTTGACTTGATTTTAACGATTTCTGGGTTCTTCATGAACGTTTCCGCAATTTTACGGATTGGTCCAGGCATTGTAGCCGAGAACAGAAGTGTTTGGCGTTCAGCCGGAACACTTGCAAGAATTGTGTTGATGTCTTCGATGAAGCCCATGTTCAACATTTCATCTGCTTCGTCAAGTACTAGCGTTTGTACGCCATCCAATTTCAACGTTTTACGTTTAATATGGTCGAGGATACGTCCAGGCGTTCCAACGATGATTTGTGGATTGTTGCGTAGCGCACGGATTTGACGCCCGATTTCTTGCCCACCGTAAACAGAAAGGATGCGTGCACGTTTGTCAGCACCAATTTTGTAAATCTCTTCAGAAACTTGAATAGCCAACTCACGTGTTGGTGCGATAACAAGTGCTTGTACCGCTGGGTTTCTTGTGTCGATTTTTTCAATGATTGGAATACCAAACGCCGCTGTTTTCCCTGTACCTGTTTGTGCCTGACCAATAACGTCAAGACCTTCCATACCAAAACGGACAGTACCTTCTTGGATTGGTGTTGCTTCTTCGAACCCCATTTTACTTAGAGCACGTTGTGTTGATTCACTGATGTTTAATTCTGAAAAATTCGTCAAACTTCTCAATCTCCTTTGTTTTCTCATTTGACAATTGGTTACATTTGCAAATGAAGGCGCGGCAAATTCGAGCCATTAAAGGGAACGTTTCCGATATTTTGCATTCTCTATAGTAGAGGTTATGGTTGAAAAGGAAAGCCCGGTCTTTGCCGAGCGGTTCGATCAACGGACAATTATCCGCTTTAGGTGAACAAACCGTTTTATTCAAAAAAAAGTACTCTTCACCAATTGAAGAGTCCCGTGTAAATGTATCCAATGCTCATCACAGTGTAACATGCAAAATCATCCCCTGCAATCATTCTGCTTAAGTAGTAATAATCAGTTTATTACCAGAAAAGCGTAGACTGCCGTTTTGGCCCGACAGGCATAAGACGGATTAGCGAAGCAGCGTCTTTTGCTGCACAGCTAATCTGGCTTATGACCCGAGGGACTGGCTGTCGAAGCCTAGACAAACTCATCTCGTTTCATGAACGCCAACACTTCCTTAAACCAATTATCACAATCATCGCTGTAACAGATATGATGCTTCCCGAGGTCCGATATTATGAATTCCTTTTTTTCGGAACCTAATTTTTCAATTAAATATTTAGCTGAAGCCAAGGGAACAATTCCATCCTTTTTCCCTTGAACAATGCAAACTGGTGCTGTAATCCGCCCATAATATGGTTCAACGATTTTCACGATACGCAAAAACTCAATGACTGCACGTAGTGGTGTGTGCTTCAGCTTGTATTCATACAAATGATAAAATGTATTCGGTGGATATTTTTTCGTCATTGATTCAGCAAGCATAATGCCCACATCTTCAAGCAAATTGCGGGGACTTATATATTTTGCAGCCGCACTCAAAAGGACTAACTTGTCAATTTTATACCGCAATGCCAAATAGAGCGCAATGAGTCCACCCATAGAAAAGCCGACCACAATGACACGGTCGACTTCCTTCTGTAATTTTTTGAGTGCTAACTCCGCTTCCATCAGCCAAGATTCAGCTGATACTTTACCAAGCTCAAGTGTAACACCATGTCCCGGTAAGATAGGGACAGCGATTTTCCAGTCTGTTTTGCTGTTTAAGTAGTTCACAAATGGACGGACTTCAAAAGAACCTCCGGTGAAGCCGTGGACGAATAACACTCCTGTCCTCATTTGCCACTCAACCCTTCCAGTACATGTTCAAGTGCCATTCCCCGCGAGCCCTTCAACAAAATGATTGAATCAGCTCCCGTCGCGTTTCGAAGCACATCGACTAGTGGTGCATAGTCCTTTTCCGACCACAACAACTGCGCTTTGACAGTTTGCTCGCTTAATAATGCCCCATGCAACCATTTCATGCGCTGTCCGAACAATAATATCCCCTTCAAGTCCATCTTTAACAACTCGCCTGCTAGCTGCTCATGGTATTGTCGCTCTTCCGCGCCAAGTTCAAGCATATCAGCCAGAACGACCCACTTGTCTTTGCGTAAGCCCGTCTCTTGAATAAATGCAAGCGCCGCACGCATCGATGTCGGAGCAGCGTTATAAGCATCATTAATTACTAACGCACCATTTGCCATGACCACCGGCTGCATACGCATATCTGTTAGCGTTGCATTGCGAAGTGCCATTCGAATTGCCTCTGCCTCAACCGCTAATTCATTAGCGAATAGAATAGCGGCAAGCGCGTTCTTCACTTGATGAGCCCCGTAAACAGGAATTGTAAACGACTCATTCAATAGCCCTTTCACGGTAAAATGACTGCCTTCATCACTCGACTCAATGTCCTTCAGTGCCAATGTAGCTTCTTGATCATATCCAAATGAGAGGGCTTCAACGGAAGATTGCTGCTGAACAAGTTCCTGTAACAACGGTTCGTCACCGTCATAAAAAAGCTTGCCACCTTGTTGCAGTCCGTCAATCATTTCAAATTTCGCCATTGCTATTCCCGCGCGTGAGCCGAGATCTTGCATATGCGCTTCTCCGATATTGGTAATGATGGCGTAATGCGGTTTTGCCAATTTCGATAAAAATGAAATTTCCCCGAAGCCACTCATACCCATTTCTAGGACAGCAATTTCTGTCTCTTCATCCAACGATAAAATCGTCAATGGCAAACCGAGTTCATTATTGAAGTTTCCTTCTGTTTTTTGCACCTTAAAATAAGGTGACAGCACGCTCGCGACAAGATCCTTTGTTGACGTTTTACCATTAGACCCTGTAATTCCAATGACTTTACAAGATAGTGTATCCCGATAAGCCCGGGCCATCTCCTGCAATGCAAGTTCGGGATTGTCTACAAATATCAGAGCCACATTAGCCGGCGGATCCGGTTCATCTGTCATCCATAAAGCAGCAGCTGCCCCTTGTTCAATAGCCTGTTGCACATAGCGGTGTCCATTCACCTGCTCCCCGCGAAAAGGGATGAACAGATCTCCTGCCTGCACATTCCGAGAGTCAATGGAAACTCCTGTTACAAGCACACCATCCATCTGCTGTCCCGTCGCTTGTAGCCATTCCGCCAGTTCTGTTAATTTCCGTTTCATGTTACACCACACTCAATCCATCATATATTGTATGTTTTGTTTTTCTGCATGTCGTTGTATTGCCAATTCAATTAGTTTGTCGATTAGCTCAGGATACGCTACGCCTGTTTGCTGCCAAAGCAACGGGAACATACTTGTTGGCGTAAAGCCTGGCATCGTGTTCACCTCGTTAATGAGCACTTCATCTGCAGCTGTTACAAAGAAGTCTGCACGTACTAGCCCTGAACAATCGAGCACTTTATAAGCGCGCAGCGCCATGTCTGCCATTGTTTGTGCAACTTCTGCTGATACTTGTGCAGGAATAACCAATTCTGTATTACCGTCTTTATATTTTGCTTCGTAATCATAAAATGCAGTCACTGGTTTTATTTCTCCAGGTACCGAACAGGCTGGCTCATCATTGCCCATGACGCCCATTTCAATTTCCCGCGCAACAACACCTTGCTCAACAATGATGCGTCGGTCAAACTTCAGCGCCATATCGACTGCCGCAATCAGACTTTCTCTGTCCGTTGCCTGACTAATGCCGACACTCGATCCAAGATTTGCGGGTTTAACAAACATCGGCCAGCTAAGTTCATTTTCCATTTTGTCTATCCATTGTTGACGTTCCTGCACCCAGCCACTACGCAAGAAGAAAACGTAAGGCACTTGTTGTAAATCAACCTGTGCAAATAATTGCTTCATAACCACTTTGTCCATTCCTGCCGATGATGCCAGCACACCATTTCCTACATATGGAATATTCATCACTTCAAATAAGCCTTGCACCGTACCATCTTCCCCATTCGTACCGTGAAGAAGCGGAAAAACAATATCCAACGCTCCACCATTTAAAAAATTGTGGATGCTATCTGGTTTGTCATTGCCCTCTCCCGCGAGTCGAAGCTCCTCAAGTGTAACCACTGGCCCTTCGAGCGCTGAACCTCGTCGCCACTCGCCGTCATAAGTAATATAAACTGGAATTACTTCATATTTACTAAAGTCCACTGCCTGCGTCACTGCACGCGCTGTCGACAATGACACTTCATGCTCCGCCGACTTTCCCCCATAAACAATACCTAATCTCTTTTTCATAGTTAACCCTCACTGTCCGTTGATTTTCTATACTTTAGTTTACCATGAATCAACCATTTTCATGAATAATTTAGGGAAGTTTAATCAATCACACCTCGGCATAATTGCTTGCAAGTTTAATAACATTTGCCAATCAATCCTCAATTTCTCCACAAGCTTAGCACGCAAGATTCTGCTGGGCAACTTTGTTATTCCTTAGGCGTCTAATATGAGGATATGCATCTACACGCTCGATGCGTTATACTAATAGATGTTCATATATTACATTAAAGGTGACTTAAAAAAATGAAATTACCTAATAAACCGAAAGAACGCTTTGACTGGACACTTGCATTTATCTTATTAATCTTTTGTTTAATAAGCTTATTTGCAATTGCCTCCGCACAGACGACAGGGCAATATACACTGGCGGGTGTCCCCATAAACTTCATTCCCTCCCAAATTCAATGGTATATCATCGGGACAATCATTATTGCGATTACGATGTACTTAGAGCCCGAACAATATAAAAAGGCAGCTTGGGTTATTTACGGCGGTGGTATTTTCCTACTAGCCACTTTGCATTTTCTTCCTGACGGTATGGAACTTGTTGCGGAAAGAAACGGAGCAAAAAGCTGGTTCCACATTCCTAAAATCGGGAGTATTCAGCCTGCCGAGTTTATGAAAACCTTTTTCATTATTGGCATGGCACGAATGATCACTACCCACCACGAAAAATTCATTAAGAAAACATTGAAAACAGATTTCTATTTACTTGGTAAAATAATCGTTTTGTTATTTATTCCGTTGCTATTCATTATGATGCAAACCGATCTTGGTACGGGGCTCGTATTCATCGCGATTACGGCTGCTTTAATTATCGTTTCAGGGATTACTTGGCGCATTATCGTGCCGCTCTTTGCCGGAACCGCGGCAATTGGAGTTACGTTGCTGTTATTAGCACTGTATGCACAGAAATTTCTAGAAGATACATTCGGCTTCAAATCATACCAAGCCGCAAGGATCTACTCATGGATAGACCCTTATAGCTATGCGTCTGATGAAGGGATGCATCTCATTACATCATTGAACGCCATTGGATCTGGCGAGATTTTAGGTAAAGGCTATAAAGGTCGCGAAGTATATGTGGCCGAGAGCCATACTGACTTCATTTTCACATCCATTGGGGAAGATTGGGGATTCATCGGCGCAAGTCTCGTCATTTGTATGTATTTCTTCCTCATCTATCATTTGACGAAAATTACACTTGAATTGAAGGATGCATTCAGTACGTATATTTGTGCGGGAATCATTGCTATGATTACGTTCCACGTTTTTGAAAATATCGGTATGACCATTCAGTTGTTGCCGATTACAGGAATCCCACTGCCATTCATCAGTTACGGGGGAAGCTCGCTGATGGGGAATATGCTGGCAATTGGACTAGTGTTTAGTATGAAGTTCCATCATCGAACGTATATGTTTAGTTCGGATGAGGACGATGAATAAAAAAACTCCGACAAAATTTTGTCGGAGTTTTTCTTTATTGCGACTGAATTTGTGGGTCTTGCGCAGGTGGCGCTAGGGCTTTCAGCATTTCCAGACGGGATTTCGTCAATGTTGCCGAAACACCCAACTTCGCCAAGTTGGAGATGATCGTTTTCAAATCAACTTCTTTAGCCATCTTTTCCACCTCGACCTTTCTATTAGTTCAAGACGTTTATATACAGATAAAGTTTCTTATTTTCATGGAACTTATTCCATACAATTCCTACTACAATGATACCACTCCTGACCACTTTTAAATCTTTCAATTATGTTACAAATTATCCCCATTTGTAAATAATTCATACATAGAAGTTTAGTTTGGACACTCTTACGCTTTCGTTGCATACTCCCTCACATCATTTGCAAAATACACATATTCTTTGTGCGATTGGGATGCGACGGGTAAAATAGAAATAGTGATTCAAGAGAAAGTGGGGGTATGATGAAAAAAGCAATTCTTCTACTAATGTCCATCCAATTTTTTGTTTACCTCGGATTCGGAATCATTATTCCGATTCTTCCCGAAGTCATTGTGCAGCAAGGCTTTTCTGAAGTCCATGTCGGGGGACTTTTAACCATCTACGCACTCGCTTCCTTCTTTACTGCACCGCTTTGGGGGGCATTGTCTGATCGAACGGGCAGAAAAAAGTTAATCATGATTGGGCTGCTCGGCTTCAGTATGAGCTTTTTACTGTTTGCGTTATTCATTGAAAATTTACCACTTTTATATGTGTCGCGCGTAGTTGGTGGCGTGTTCTCTGGCGCTCTCTACACGGCTGTGACTGGATTCGTTGCGGATATGACAGATGAGGAAAATCGTAATAAATATATGGGGCTGCTCGGCATGTCGATAGGTCTTGGTTTTATTTTCGGACCTGCAATTGGTGGGGTACTTGGCCATTCGAGTCTTCAGCTTCCGTTCATCATATCTGGCGTATTGACTTTACTATTAATGATCTACGCGGGAATCATTTTGAGCGAACCGGAACAACGAGGTCAGGCGAATAAACGCGCGTTGCTCCCTAAAGGCGGAGCCATGCTATGGCAATATCGCATTCGCTTTCTATTCTTATTCTCCTTCATGGTTACATTTTTACTTGCTGGACTGGAGGCTACATTCCAACTGTTCCAAATGACCAAAATTGACATTACGCCCCTTCAACTCGGTTACTTGTTCATGGCCAGTGGTTTTGTCGATGCTGCCATTCAAGGCGGTGTCGTTCGTCGGGTGAAAAATGGGACCGAAACAACATGGATGATTTGTGCACAACTCGTCGCAGCCCTGGGACTTGTCCTCATCCCATTCACATCCAGCCTTATTTGGGCAGGATTCGCGTTGAGCGTTTTCACCGGTGGGAATGCACTTGCCCGGACAGTTTTAGTTTCATTGACAACAAAAGAATCCGGTGGCAAATATGGAACGGCAGCTGGAATGGCCTATTCTATGGACAATATGGGACGAATTATCGGACCAGTGCTATTCATATCGATTTTCACACAAATGGCTGGCAATATGTATGTTATTTCAGCCGTTCTTGCAGTCCTATCTATCGGTTTGATACTACTGTTTAGACATTCAACTAAAACACTACGTGACTTGAATGTTAATTCCTAAAAAGAAATAGAACTATCCCCTAAAATCATGAATATGACTTTTCTGGATAGTTCTCTCTTCTCATACTTTTTGTACTTCATCAGTCGCAGCTTTCAGGCTGTAAAGTTGCTCATAAATATTTACAGAGCTTTTTGATCCATTTGAAATAGATTCCACTAGATCCACTAGATCTTCCTCAATTAAATGTATACTTTCTGTTGTTGGTAAAAAATCGATCACATGTGACGGATGAGGAATTTCCGGTCGGATAAAGCAAACCCTTTCCACTTTACAGCTTCGCACTAACTCCTGAATACTCTCATAAGACATTTGCCGTTTCACCACAATCGGTAATACACGTTCAATGTGTAGCAAACCAATAATTACTTTCAAATAAACAGATTGCTCCAACTTCCCTTTCAAAACAAACAATGTGGTCGTATGATAATGATTTTCTCTTATAAAATTGTCTTCAATTTCTTGTAATAATTTTGTTAACAGCGCAATTCGTTTGCGGAACAGCGCATAATTAATCTTTTTGTCCTTCTGTAAAATATCTAATATTCGATAAGTCGGCATGATTACCTGAATGTAGATTTCCTCCAACCGCAAACCATCAACCAACTTTATATAATCACCCATTACCTGTCGTTCATCACCAACTAATAATTTATTCATAAACCCTTTAAAAATCTCTCGAAACGTAGTCGTTTGATAATAAAGCATTTTTGAAATAGTTAGCTTAAAGTCATATGGTAAATCAAAGCTTCTGGCACTGTTAATACGTTTTACTTTAGGAAGCATAGGCACAGCTTCATTTACCTGTTCAATAATCGCAAGCGAGTTATCCGATAAAAGAACGGTTGAATTAAGAGGGTAAATGTTAATGAACTCTATAAACTCACTTAATAAATCTGAATCAAATTTGTAGCTCTCACGCAATAAAATTTCTAATGCTTCTGAAGCATGTAAAGCCTCTTTGTAAGGACGTTTTAATGTCAGGGCAGAATAGACATCTACAAGATGAAGGATTTTCAGTGCTGTTGACATGTCTTTTCCAGTCAATCTTTCAGGATAACCCGAGCCGTCCATTCGCTCATGATGCGATTTAGCATAATGCGCAATACGGTGCTGTCCCAATGAATTCAAAAGTTCATATCCTGCAACAGCATGCTTTTGCATCGTCTTGAATTCATCATGGCTCAGCTTCCTCTTACTTTTCAGTAATTCAATCGGGATATAGAGCTTGCCAATATCATGAAATAAATAACCTAGAGCTGCTGACTCCAAATTGGCTATTCCCTTAGTCTTCGCAAAAAGTGTTCCCAATACAAAGACATCAAAGGAGTGGATAAATGAGTATTGGTCAATCTCTTTCAATTGGTACAACTTATCGATAAAATGATTTTCATTATGAATTTTTATAAATAAGTCCATAATAAAGTCCAAGTCGTCAATATTGTCAATCTTTTTACCATATCTCTGCTCGGTAACAATTTGCTCAAATGTTTCGCAAAATACGGCTTTGTAGCCTTCATCGATATGTTGACTTATTTCTTCGAGCGAATGAACCGTTAGTTCCTCTTCTTTTTCATATTCTTGCTCATCAATTATAGTTATTATTTTTAATTCCTTAATTCTTCTTTTTTTCAACTTCACTAATATTCCTTCGGTTAAAATTGTATTTTTTGCAATCACTAAGCGACCATTGACAAAAATATCCGATGCCAAGATTTCATTAACCATAACTTCGTTAATATGTTTCTTAACTGTGCCTGTCTTCATTTTAACTGCTCCTCTCCATATTTGTATCCGACTCTAAATATGTATATGAACACGACAAAAAACCGCTAGTACCTTTATCATAAGGTCATGCGGTCTAATATACTATTGACAAATGTTAATAGTTTGTCGAAAAAGTTAGATTATTGTTAAAATACGGCGTTTAATAGTTGGTTCTTATGTCCTACCACAAGAGATTCTTGCCGCCACAACTGTTTTCCCATAAATATAATCATTAAAAAATCTCTTTACTGTTAAGTATGCTATTCAGTAAAGCTCCCCCTATGTGCAATTGTTTAACCTGATCCACGACCATCGCAAAAAGCCATGATGCATGTAAATAGTCGTTATTGTTCTTTTACAAATAGTACAGCTTGTGTACGTGAACTGACCCCAAGTTTCCCATAAATGGTCGATAGATAAACACGTACTGTGCCCTCAGTAAGGAATAAACTACTGGCAATTTCACGATTTGAAGCGCCGCCTGCAAGTAATTGGAGCACTTCTTGTTCGCGTGGTGTGAGCTTGTCGATGACAGCATTTTGCTTCAAATCACTTGTCTCAGCTTCCACCAATTTTTTCACGTAGGAAAGTGGTACAGAGTCCCATTGTGTGCTCGCACTACTTTGACGTATTTCCGAGTATTTTATTAGTAGCGGAGCCGCGTCCACTTCATCGAGAAAAGATCTACTATAACCGTAACGACTTCCATGTTTCAAAGCCTCATGTAATGCCATCATTGCCGCATCCTCATTGGACAATAGTGATTGAGTGATTGCCTCAAGTATCGCTGATTCCACGATTGTCGCAATTTGCTCCTCCTGAACAGCTTTAACTTTCACTTCAATAATATATGTCAGCGCTTCTTCGTGCTTATTTTCCGCGATTAACAAACGTGCATATGTCAATGCTATAAATGATTGGCTTGACCCCGTTATACGATCAGCATTTGTCACTATTTTATCAAACTCATTTTTGGCCCGAAATATTTTACCTTCCTGTAAAAAAAGTCGAACCTTCATCGCATGTAATATCCTTAACCAATGGCATTCTTTTACGCCTTTCATTGCATAATCAAGCACGGCATGCGCTGCTACAAATTGCTGTTTCGTTACATTGATTCTACTTTTTAATAAATACATCGGAACAGCTAGGCCAGAATCCTGAAAATGGTGTCCTAAACGGAGTGCTTCCGCCAGTTCTGGTAATGCTTCTTCGACATGGTTCTTTTCATATAATGTTTCTGCTCGAATTCCATAACTGAATCCTGCCACATTCAATTCTTTAAATGACGAGTGACGCACTAGTTTATGAAGATGCAGCATTTTTTCATCGTCCCACAGTTTCCCCCTCATCCCAATACTTGTACGAAGAAGTCTCGGCTCAACTATATTATATTGAATACCATTCGTATCCCATCTAGTATCCATAGGTCTAATTTCTAACTTTTTCTTAATTAACGCCACAGCCTGTTCAATATCGCCTTCCTCCAAAATCAAAATATACGCTTTCATGCCGAGAAAATCGACTCTAGCATCTGCGTTTTCTATTTTTTCCATCCAACGATTAGTTTCTTGCAGTCTTTCTAAGTCCGAAATGATCCGATTTGCTTCTTCCAATTTATAATGCATAGCCAACGCGAATGCATACATCACCAGTGTTCCAGGATGGATGGGGTAGTCGTTTACTTGCAATGTTTGTACCCATCGAATGAATGTTGCCGTTTGCCCCAATGCGAAAACATCGACTAAAGAAGCATATATCCATTCTTCCGCAAATTCATACGACTGTCCTTTCAAAGCGAGTTCAATTGCAGAAATAAAGTCTCCTTTTTTGTGATAAATAGTTGCTGCTTGCTGATACGTCGAAAAAATAACTTCTTCGGAATATCGATTTGTAAATTCCATCTGTAACGATTTAGCAAAAAGGTGATGGTAGCGAAATATAGGTTCTTTCGAATGTAAGCGAACGATAAACAAGCCACTCTTTTCAAATTCAAGCAATTTCTCGTAACTATCTGAACTACTCATCAGAATATTGCAAACAACAGGGTCAAGCTGCTCCAGTATCGACGTCTTTATTAGGAAGTCGAGTGTAGAGGATGGAAGCGTTTCAAGAATTTCCTTCAGTAAAAATTCAGCTACAAACGGATGCCCCCCATCAAACTGGTTTATGCTCCACCCCTTATCAATGGAAGTTGAACGCGCTAGGGCCGCCAATTGAATTCCTGCCGCCCAACCTTCTGTAACTTCCAACACAGATTGAAGTGAGTGTATTATATCGTTAGAAATCAAGTTTTGCTTTTCGTAGTATTGCCTAGCTTCCTCATAAGTAAAGCGTAATTGTTCTATTCCTACTTCCGCAAGCCAAGACTTGACCCTCCATTTTTCGAGAGGTAACGGTAACTCCGTTCGACTTGCCATATACACGCGACAAGTATTTGGTAAATAGTTGATAAACCGCGTCATCATATCGTGAATATCATCGTTTTCTATTAAATGATAGTCATCAATAACGATACAGACATTCTTTGTTTGTGAACTCAATTCATTCAAAAAGGAGTCTATTAGCAGTTCGAATAGCAAACTTGGCTCAGAATGGCTAAGGAGAGTTAAAGGCGAATCCATATCACTATGAAGTACTTCTTTCACAGCCCTAATTATATATTCCCAAAAGCGAAAAGGATCATTATCAGCCGCATCGATCGAAAGCCATGCAACCGGCTGGTCCGATTGACTCACCCATTGACTAAGCATAGTTGTCTTCCCGTACCCCCCCGGTGCGCGAATGATCGTAATCCTTGCCGATTTATTTCGCCCTAGAAGCTCATTTAACCTCCCTCTTTCTACTACCCCGCCTGTAGCAATTGGTATAGTAGTTTTTGCCCTTAGCCAAATCGGTTGCATCTTTTCTCCCTCCTTTTCATTTTCACTTATAGTTCTTATATTCTACTATAAGTTGTCCGAACATTCCCTACTTTTGTATTAGTTTTATACTATAACAAACAAAATCCAGTACCCTTTTAAAGGGTACTGGATGATTTTCTATATTCTCCGATCATTAATGCTTTCGCTTTTCCAAGTTCCGGATGCGCTTTTCGTACGACAGACGGTCTTGCCAACACAAGAACAACACCCATCAATAACAGACTCGAAATGATAAGAATCCATTGAGCTGGGAATATATCATACAAAAAGCCAAAGATGACAACACCTAAGGGCATCAATGCCATCGCCATTGTTTCAATAATCGAAAACACGCGTCCTTTGTAATCATCATCAATCATTTTTTGCATCATCACTTGTAGCGGTGTGTTGACAATTATTAACGTTGCCCCAAAACCAAACATCACGACAACATAGTAAGCAAACATGACACCATACTGCATCGGTAGCATGAGTGGCAATCCAATACTAGCTATCAAAATACCGAATACGAGAATACCACGCTTTGAAACGAGCAACGGGTACTTCACTTCTTTACGCACCGATAAATAGATGGATAAAAGCAACATTCCGACTGCGAATGCACCTTCTGTTAATCCAAAATGCGTCGAATCGAATTTCAGTTTTTCTATTAGGATGAAGGAGTAACCAACTTGAAATGAACCGAATAGGAAGTTGATGAACAAAGAAATCCAAATAATCGTCATAAGAATAGGTTGTAGTTTAAGATATGAAAATCCAGCCTTCATACTTTGCCACATCGGTTCCTTCGCTTCTCCCTCGACCACTTCTTTCCGTTTTGCGAATAACTTGAAATTCATCGTTGATTCAAGGATCACCGCAATGATTGACGCAATCAGGTACATGATAAGAAATACTGGCATTGAAACAGTACCATACAGTAGCCCAGCAATTGCAGGGCCACCGATTGTTGCAAATGAGATAGACATCTGGTTCATCGACATTGCTTTTTGAATCCGAGCTTCATCGACAAGTCCAGTAACGGAGGAACTAAACGCGATTCCCGAAAATGTCGAAGCTATGGATAAGATCACGGTCGTTGCATAGATTGCCACAAGAGATAGCCCCGAAGTCAAACTGATGGCGAGAAGCCCCGCAATTGCGCAAGAAGAGGCAATTTGCGCCGTAATGACAATCATTTTACGAGAATATTTATCCGCTATATAACCGGCAAATGGCGCAATGAGCGTCCGAGGTAAGATGCTACAAATAAGGTTCGTTGCAAAGCTCGTCGCAGATCCCGTCAACTGTATAATATAAAAGCTGATGGCAAACGTGTATACCTGTGCACCAAATGAAGAAATAAGCTTACTCGTCATGAATGTCCATAGATGATACGTCGCCTTTTTAAGCTTCAAAGCCTCTTCCATAAAAAACACTCCATTCCGTAATGTTTAATTAGATTAAACAAATGATAACATGCAAATACTTCCATTACAAGCCAAAGTTTAATATAATTAAACTATATTCGAATTAATTCAGTAAGGTTCTAGCCCTAGCTGAATTAATTTGAAGCCTCCGGCGGATGTCACAGATTTTGAATTGTGCTTTACTTAATTCAAAATCTGGACGCAATTACGCCGAGGCGTAATTGATAATCATGGAGGTGTGCCATATCGAAACGTTAGGTGAGCGAATACGGAAATTGAGGAAACAACAGCAGCTAACACTCGAGGCGTTAGCAGGGAAACAGTTGACAAAAGGTATGCTAAGTCTGATTGAAAATAACAAAGCCAATCCTTCGATGGACAGCCTATCTTATATAGCAGAAAGACTCGGCGTTGAGGTTTCAGAGCTACTGGAAGAAGTGAGTACGCAGGAATTAAGGGAAGTGTTGGACAAAGCGGAGAAACTGTATAATACGGAGTTTGATCTATTAACAGATGAATATAGCCAACTTATTACGTTAGTTGGACCGTATACAGAAAAATTGCTGCAAGGATATGAAGCCGCACGTTTATTGGAAATGTACAGCCGCTGTCTTTACCATGAAAAAAAAGAAGCTTGGCAAGAGCCTTCTAACAGAGCTGCACAAATCTATGAGCAGATGAAAATTACTCCAAGGCGCGCGAGTATCGGCATATTCCGAGCAATGATCAAATTTACAGAACATCAATATGACGATGCATTAGCTATCCTTCTCCGAGAACGCTCTGAAATCGAAACTAACAATGCATTTATCGACCCGATGACACGACTGGATTTGGACTACACTGAAGCAATTCTCTACTTTGCTGTAGGTGATTCCGCAACTGCAATCCAAATCATGGGGAGAGCCATTGAATTCTCTAAAAAAGAGCAAGTATTTTATCGTATTGACCACTTGTACAGGTTAGCAGCTGCACATGCAATGATGAAGCGGGATGAAAGCGAATATGCGTATTATATTAAGAAGCTCACGCAATATGGGGACTTTGCAGACGATAGAGATGCGCTCTTTTTCGCAAAGTTTTCAAAGGCTCATTATTTAAATTCATTCAAAAAATCGTATAAAGAAGCTAATTCATTACTACATTTAATTTTGGAAAAAGGTGATTTTCCTAAGGAATTTGATTCATTTCTCAATCTAGAAATAGGGGTCTCTCTTTTCGGACTTCAAGACTTCGAACATGCACTTGTATTCCTTGAAAAAGTTACAATCGCAGATTATATCCATCATCCATTTGACCTATCCTCACTTTACCAAAAGGATGCGTACCAAGCACTTTGCCATCTGGAACTTAGCAATCCAACTGAAGCAATGCGCCTTATTGACGTAGCGGTAAACAATATATCAGTGATGCCACACACGCCTTACAAAGACTTTATCATGAAGACATACGATTTGATCACAACATAAAAATCCCCTAGAAGACAATATAGTCTTCTACGGGATTTTTGATATTTAAGCTTCAGCTGTCTGTTTTGCAAGTGGTTCATTATAGACGTTTGTGTCAAGTTCTCCAGACAGGCGTGCTGTTGTTACGCCTGCCGTCATCGAGCCACTGACGTTTACCGCTGTACGTCCCATGTCGATCAGTGGTTCAACAGAAATTAACAACCCAGCTAATGCGACAGGAAGGTTCATAGCCGAAAGGACAAGAATTGCGGCAAATGTCGCTCCCCCGCCAACACCTGCTACACCAAATGAGCTAATTGCAACGATGGCAACCAATGTGAGTAGGAAAGTCGGTTCTAGTGGATTTTGTCCAACAGATGGTGCAATCATCACAGCGAGCATCGCTGGGTAAATCCCCGCACATCCATTTTGCCCAATCGACAATCCAAATGATCCAGCAAAGTTTGCAGTCCCTTCAGGCACACCCATGCGGCTAGTTTGCGCATCAATTGTTAACGGTAGTGTTCCTGCACTTGAACGTGATGTAAACGCAAATATCAAAGCATCACCAGCTTTTTTCACGTAAGTGATTGGATTCAAACCTGATAATGTGATGATGATTAGGTGAATACCAAACATCACCAATAGTGCAACATACGAAGCGAGCACAAACTTCCCAAGACTATAGATAGCCGCAAAGTCCGATGTCGCGACAGTGCGAGCGATAATCGCCAAAATTCCGTATGGCGTCAAACGTAGGACGATTCTGACGACACCCATAATTAGCGCGTAAATAGCATCAATTCCTTTTTTCACTGTTGCTGCATTTTCCTCATCTCTTCTTGTAATTGCCAAGTAAGCAAAACCAAGGAATGCTGCAAAAATAACTACCCCAATTGTTGAAGTCGGGCGTGCGCCTGTGAAGTCAAGGAATGGGTTTGCAGGTAATAAGTCAATCAACTGAGTAGGTAATGCACGATCAGCTACACCAGTAGAGCGTTCTTCAATGGAAACTCCACGTGCAACTTCCGCTTCGCCTTGTACAATTTCAGATGCATCAAGACCAAAAAGAAGTGATGCTGAAATTCCGACGATAGCCGCAATGGCTGTTGTACCGATTAACATCCCTAAAATCGTTCCCGCCATTTTTCCAAAGTTCTTGCCGATTGTTATTTTTGTGAATGCCGCAAGGATTGAAATGAAAACGAGTGGCATAACAATCATTTGAAGTAATTTAACATAACCGACTCCGATTAAGTTAAACCATGGCATAGACTCTTGCAATATTGCAGAGTCTGATCCGTACGTAAAGTGCAAAATAAGTCCGTATGCAATCCCGAGCCCAAGTCCTGTAAAAACTCGTTTTGAAAATGAAACTTTTTTACGGTTCATCCCATATAATATACCAACGAGCAACAGCAGCCCAGCGATATTCAATAAAAGAAATAGTGTATCCAATTTCTGTTCCTCCTCTATTTTTACATAAGTATAGAATGTACTTTATACCATTAATACCTATCAGTCAAGTAGGTATTCGATTTTATTTAGTAGACATCCCCTTTCTATCAATTATGCCACTTATAGAAGTGCGGGACTTCTGTAGCTGACGCTTCGCTTACAGTAGAAACACATTTGCTGAATCAAATTAAATTTAAATGTCGTTATTAATATAAAATATGCATATCATTCAATAGTGATTCAAATTTATTGCAAAAAGTTAGTATCCGCCTAATACCATTGGGCACAGCATTTTTGATAATAATTAGTTGTTCTAGTCCCTTTATCTTCTTTTACTTTCATTATCCGTTATACTAATGAAATAAACATCTATTTGCAAAGGAGGGCGCTTATGACACAATTAATCGGCCTGGCAGTAATAGCCACCCTTATTTTAAATATTTTTCTTGCGGTTGCCCTTATTTTTCTAGAACGAAGAGATCCAACCTCAACTTGGGCATGGCTTCTCGTCTTATTCTTCATTCCTATTTTCGGATTCTTCATCTACTTATTACTCGGAAGACAGTTACGTGAGAAGCATCTTTTCCGCTGGGAAGGCCGCAGCAAAATCGGTATTGAGAAATTAATTGACTACCAAATTGAGGCGATTGAAGAGGATACACTTGATTTTCGTCTCGATGACACAGCTCACTACCAAGATATGATTTACCTTCATCTACGAAATAATCATGCTGTTTTAACGCAGGATAATGACGTCCAAGTTTTTAACGATGGGGAAGCAAAATTTGAAGCACTGATCCATGATTTGGAACACGCCAAAGATCACATTCATTTTCAATATTATATTTTGCGCCTCGATCACCTAGGGAAAAGAATATTGGATGTGTTAGTCCACAAGGCCAAGCAGGGTGTCAAAGTTCGTGTATTATTCGATGATATCGGCTCTCGCGGGCTTCATAAAAGACATTTGCGGGAATTGACGGATCACGGTGGAGAAGTCGAAGCCTTTTTCCCAGCTACCTTGCCTCTTATTAACCCGCGTTTAAACTATCGTAACCATCGGAAAATCGTTGTCATTGACGGACGAATCGGCTATGTAGGCGGCTTCAATGTCGGAGATGAATACCTCGGTTTAAATAGTAAATTCGGCTATTGGCGTGATACACACCTTCGTATCGAAGGAAGTGCATTACATCCACTCCAGACCCGATTTATTTTAGATTGGAACCAAGCATCTGAAAAACATGATATCGAATATGCAGAACGTTATTTCCCTGCTATTCCTCGAAAAGGTTCTGTCGGTATGCAAATTGTTTCTAGCGGTCCCGATGAGGAATGGGAACAAATTAAAGATGGCTATTTGAAAATGATTTTCATCGCAAAAAAGTATATTTATATTCAAACACCTTATTTCATTCCAGATATTAGCTTCCTTGATGCATTGCGGATCGCCTGTTTGTCGGGCGTTGATGTTAGGATTATGATTCCGAACAAGCCTGATCATATGTTCGTTTATTGGGCTACGTATTCAAATATTGGTAAACTGTTAAAGGCTGGTGCCAAAGTTTATATTTACGAAAACGGCTTCCTCCATACGAAACAAATTGTTGTTGATGATGAGCTCTCAACTGTTGGTACGGCTAATATTGATGTTCGCAGCTTCAAGCTGAACTTTGAAATAAACGCCTTCATCTATGATCGTGAAAAATCGCATGAGCTCGCTGAACTATTCGAACAGGATATTCAACTATCCACTGAATTGACATACGAGGCGTATTTGCAGCGTTCACGTATGATTAAAATCAAAGAATCCATTTCACGCTTATTATCACCTATTTTATAATACAAAACAGGGACGCCCATTTAGTCGGGCGTCCCTGCTTTCTTTATCGGTCCATTAGATTCCAAGATATTCTTCAAGCGTAATATTACGCTCGTAAATAGCGGTTGCTTTTTCAATACCAACAAAACGAAAATGCCAGGATTCATGCATATAGCCTGTCACTGATTCTTTTCCCAAAGGATAGCGTAAGATGAAACCAAAGCGATGAGCGTTTGCCGCTACCCACTTGCCGGCTTCTGTCTCGCCAAAGGATGACGAAGCCCAATGTTTCTCAAAGTTCACTTCGCCAATATCAAATGCAAGTCCTGTTTGGTGTTCGGAATAACCTGGACGGGCACTGTATGTATCAGCTGCTTCCTTACCGTCACGCGCGACATATCGTTCGTAAAGCGTCGTCTGATAGTCGAACGCTCTATATGTGCTAAAAGCTGTAAGTTTAAAGCCAGACAGCGTAGCTTCCGCTGCCATCTGATTAAACGCTTCACGTGCCGTCTTATCTTCACCTGGTGCAAATGTTGAAGGCAGGGGGTGCTTCTTATTAGCAACCAAAACTCCCTTTACGTATGTCGGCTCTGTAGGTAGTTTTTGGCCTTCAATATAGCCACCATTATCAACGGTTGGACTCTGCTCTACATCCGTGTTCGGATCAGTAGTTTCTTCCGGGTCCTTAGCGGGCTCTTTTACAGGCTCATCCTCGTCAATTACAACTTCAGGTGGCTTCACTACAGCTGGCTCCTCTTTTTGAGGCTCAGTAGGCTCCACTTCAGGAGCTGTTGGCCCGAACGCTATTTGAAACTCCTTTAGACTCTTTTCCACACTCCAGTCGTTCATGCCGAGCCAAGTGACGAGTCCCGTCATAATAATTGCTGAAATGAACAACGTTATTGTTAGGGCCTTACTTTGCCCTTTTTTCTTTTTTTGATAATTATATTTGGTTTTCTTTTTCATCGTAATGCCTTCCTTCTCACTATGTATATACAGTTTACCATCATTTCTCTTTCAAGTCTGCGTGTGCTATCATTTAATTCTCAACGAGTGTCATAATTTTTAAGGAGGTGTGGAGAATGATGAATAACCAACGATGGCTGTCAATAAGCTTTCTCGCCTTCTTCTTTACATGGGGCGTATTCCTTCCCTATTGGACTGGTTGGTTAACCATTGAAAAAGGATTAACCGTTACTGCGGCAAGCGTAATTATGGGGGCAGGCATGGTTGCGCGAGCGCTGTCGACTTTTCTTATTTTCCCATATATGACACAAAGAATTTCGCTCATCCGAACAATGAGATGGCTGTCATTTTCAGCGCTTATTTTAGCACTTCTTTACTTACCAAATTCATCTTTCATTGTTTTGCTCGTCATTACAATACTTTTTAGCGCCATCTATCCGATGATTTTACCAGCGGTGGAAAGTGGTGCATCTATACTCATAAAGACAGATCGAATCCACTATGGTAAAAGTCGATCATTCGGCTCTTTCGCATATACCGTTGCCTTGCTAATCATAGGGGCTGCTACGGCTATTTGGTCGGAGCAAGCCATTCTCTATTTGATGATTGCTGGATTAGCTGCTTCTACATTATTCTTTATGCGCCAAGCACCAGCAGCTCTGCAAGTAAACCCTGTGAAGACGGATAAAATAAAATACTCCAGTGACATCAAGGCGCTCTTTAGCTCGAAAGGCTTCGCTGTCGTGTTACTTCTAGTCATTTTATTGCAAGGTGCACACGCCTCCTATTATAATTTTGGCTTCATCTTTCTAGATGATCTTGGCGTGAACGGATTTTACATAGGCGTCATTTTAAATATTGCAGTCATATTTGAAATTTTATTTTTCATACAGGCTGACAAATGGCTCGGCAATATGCGGGTTTCTACGATGTTCCTGATTGCCGGAATTGGTTCTACGGTCAGATGGTTGGCCATTTTCCTATTCCCTTTCACATCTGTTTTCATCGGGAGTCAACTTTTACACGCGGCATCGTTCGGTGTGGCTCATTTCGCATTTATTAAATTCATTTCGGAAAAACTACCACACCACCAAATTGCAGCTGCACAAGGAATGTATGCTGCATTTGCAATGAGTCTGAGTACAGCTATTCTAACATTCCCGGGTGGCTACTTATACGATATTTCACCAAGACTAGCGTTTCTCGGCATGATAGTTTGTACTGTTCCATCCATTTTCATTGTCTTCCTGACCCGAAAAAAATACGCTTACTAACACTCTAAAAGGACGCACAAAGGGAATTTCAGTTCCCTATGTGCGTCCTTTCTTCAACTCACCAAAGTAAAAATGAGTAACACGATAAATGTAACACCAAAAAAGAGTGCCATCCACCGCATCCACTTCGCCTCACGTTCCAATCCTTGATCCTGAAAAGATTTTGCACGTGCTCCATTCGTCAATGAAAAGAGTGCAACCATCGTCAATACAACATAGCCAAAGTTCAGTTGAATAATAAAATAGAGTGACGCAAGAAATGCCACTACAATTCCAATACCAAACACCCATTTCACTTGCATACGCCTCTCAACCTCCAAAAAAAGACCGGAGATTGCTCTCCAGTCTACTTTCATTTATTGCCATCATTCTTTTTTTCTAGCTTTTTTGGTTCATCGACTTCTTCTGTTGATTCAACAGCTTCTTCTACCACTTCTTCTTTAACTACTGGTTGGACTTCCTTGTAGTAAAACTTACGTCCTAAATACGTTTGGAAGATTAAAAGAATTCCTCCAACTGCCCAGTACAAAGGTAAAGCCGACATCGCCTTGAATGATATGAACATAATCATAATTGGAGACATATAGATGAACATTTTCATCTGCTTCTGTTGCTGTTCAGGCATTGTCCAAAGTGAAACACGTGCTTGAACAAAGTACACGACACCCGCCAACACCATCATAATCATATCCGGTTCCCCAAGATTGAACCATAGGAATTGATGCGATTTTACATCTGGCGAATAAAGAATAGCGAAATAGAGACCCATAATAATTGGCATCTGGATGATCAATGGTAGACAGCCCATATTCAGCGGGTTGACTCCGTGCTTCGAATAGAGCCCCATCATCTCCTGCTGAAGCTTAGCTTGCCCTTCTTTATCATCTTTTTCTTTCGCTTCTTTAATGCGTTTTTGAATATCTTCCATTTCTGGACGAAGTGCATCCATCTTCACTTTCATATTTTGCTGCGACTTATAGTTTTTCAGCATAAGTGGCATAAGAACTAGCCGGATCAATACTGTAATCAATATAATCGCAAGACCATAGCTACCATTGAACTGATTGCTAAAGAATTCTAATAACCAATCCATCGGCTTAACAAAAATAGAATAAAACTTACCCTCTTTGTTCTCAACACCGGCACAACCACTTAGGAAAACAGCAGTCATCATTAACATTGTCACTAACCCAATTTTCTTTTTCATCTGAGCTCACCTTCACTAATTCAAACTACTGCAAAGTATACCCTAGTTAGCTACCTGATTACAACGATTGACCGTCCATAGATTGGTTTTTTTCTTCCGGAATTGTGAACTGAAGGTAATCCCCTGTTAAACTACGACGAAATTCCCTTGGTGTTTGTCCCGTATATTTCTTGAATATACGTGTAAAATAGCTTTGGTTACAAAAAAAGAATCGGTTTGAAATATCAGCAATTTTTTTATCTGAAAAACGCAGATAATATTGTGATTCTTCCACTTTACGAATGTTAATATATTCAACGAGTGTGGATCCTGTATTCCCTCGGAATATACGCGATAGATGGCTTGCGCTGACGTTAAAATTCTTCGCAATATCCTCTACAGTGAGCAACGTCTCAATCCTTTCATCAATGTAGCGAATGACGCTGTTCACGGTATTATGCATAAGTATCGGTCGTTTTTTTTCTGCCAGCACATGCATATAAAATTCAATGAGCTCATCCGCCACTTCAATTGCATTGTCATTATTCAGTTTCGAATCTATCACCATAAAACAAACAGTATTGAATGTAAACGCCTTGTTAGCGACGCGTGGATTACTTTCTAGCGACCTGGCCATCATCGAAGACAATGACACTAAATAATATTTAACTGCATTTATGCTACCATTCTCCCCGAGCACCGGTATACAGTTGATAACTTCTCGCACCGCCTGATGTGCTTCTGTTTTTTCCCTTAACAACAGATGATGCAGCAACTTCTTTTCTACAGTAAAAAAAGATATGGAGTCTTCCTTCTTTCTGCTTTGTTCAACTTCATGCATCAAAGCTTCAGTAGACGCTATTTTCTGCCCCCCGATTTGCATCTAATCACCCTTTTCATTCTTTTTATTAACAAAACGTTGGTTTTATTTCGAATCTATATTTTAATTGTATAGATTATTAACTTATTTTCAACAAAAAAATGCTTCTTTATTATGTAAGAAGCATTTTCTATGAAACATTTTACTGTTGGTCTGAAGTGCCTTGCTCTTTCTTGTGATAAAGCCCATCCGTTTCGGACGTCATCTTCACGTTATCCTCAACTTCTTGGTTATAGTAATGGACACTTGTCTGAGCCCCTTCGCTTACCATTTTATTGTCCTGAATATCATATGGGTCTGAGTGACCAACTTTTGTTTCCGAAGAACGGTTAAGCTTTTGTGATCCTATAAAAGAATCCACTTTAGTTTTCATATTATTGAAGGCCACTTGTGCCTTATCACGGTTTTCTTTTTTACTAAAATACGCATAAGCACCCGCTGCCATCGTCGCTATCAGTAGGCTGTTATTTCTTTTACGTGCCATTTACATCATTCCTCCAAACTTAGATTCAAATCCTCTATCATAGTGTACCCGCTTATTATGGTTTACAAACTTTCTTTTTCTTGTGCATTTCAATCGTCTTCATAATCACATTTTTGTTATATAACATTTTGATGACAACAGTAGTTTTCATCCTCATAATTTGTTATGATGACAAAAAGAAATACTGAGGTGACAGTGCAATGATCCGACTGATGACAGCCAAGGATAGTGCGCATGTTCAACATATTGCTCGTGTAACTTGGTACGAAACATATAATGGTCTTATTCCTGAAGATATTCAGAAAAAATTTATCGATCGGTCTTATTCAAATGCTATGATGCTAAAACGCATGGAGAAATCTACTGTACTGATTGCAGAGTGCGAGGGAATGCCTATCGGTTTTGCCAACTTCACTAAAAAAGATGAAGATGGTGATTCTGAATTGACGGCGATGTATATTTTACCGTCACATCAGTCTATTGGCTATGGGGAAAAATTACTTAAACACGCACTGTCCATGTTAAGTGGCGCACAACAGTTTTTTGTCTATGTAGATGGACGCAATTCCAATGGACGTGCTTTTTACGAAAAGCATGGCTTTGAGCTACTAGATGTATTTGAAGAATATTTCGAAGGCCATCTCGTTGAAACAGCACAATATGTCTATTATATTCATAATACCGTCTGTATATGATCCAAAACAAACCGCTTTCCTCCATGTAGAGGAAAGCGGTTTGTTTGTGATTTTTATAGCGGTCTCATCGTTCCATCATACGAATCATCTGTAAACGGTGCTTTGTCTGTTAGTGGCGGTTTTCTTGTAAAGCATAGAATTCCAGCGATATAAAGAAGAATCGATGGGATGGAAATAAATCCAGCCAACACCCCTGCGATAATAAACAGTATACCGGCAAGCTTAGGGTTTTTATCGTTCCAAATCTTCACAATACCGACAATTGTCAATATCAAACTGATGATAAGAGCAATGACGATAAACCACAATGTACCTCCGAAGAGATCAAAAAATACATTCAAAACTTCAATATCCTCGGGCTTTATTGCAGGATCTAAAAGTAGCTCCTGTTCTAGACCGCTCCAGAACATTGGATCTTCTTTCATAAAATTAAATAGCGACACCAAACCAACGCTTATAATGATACCTATTAATGATAGTACGGCACTTATAATGGATAAGGATTTTTCTGCGGTACGCTTCATAAAGTGCACCCCTTTCTTTTATTCTCTATATGAGTATACGTTATTTGGAAGAATAGGTTTCACTTTTTTTCAAATAGGGTACTAAATATATATGTAACAACTACAACTGAAGAGAAAGGGGACGTTACGAATGGAAAAATGGCCAACCTTTAGTCCAGCAGACCTATTGTACACCGTCGCCGGTGCATCTATGTTAACAGGTATTTTGTATTTCATTATTTTATTGTGAGGGATTAGACATGCAGTCAGTATTTTTAGTATTACAATAAAAGGCAATCCGTCGGAAGCACTCAGCGGATTGCCTTTTATAATTATGCCCAAATTTGGAATTATACTTTGACATCGTCATAGTCTTGATAACGTTCGAACGCAGACACTACATAGGAGCAAACAGGCTCCATTTTCAATTCGTTGCCGCGTGCATAGTCAGCAGCGCGATCTAGCAATGCCTTTGCAACGCCTTGCCCGCGAAGAACAGGTGACACGAATGTGTGATCCATCACCATAACATCTCCAAGAAGTGTCCACGTAATTTCAGCAAGCAGCTCGCCTTCTTTTTCGTGGCGGAATGCAAAAGCATCTCCACCTAATTCTACAAATTCAAATTCCATTTTCACTACCCCTCTCCACAAGCTTCGTTTTAACTTTATTCAGCAGAAGTCCCCCACTTCTATAAATGGTGGGATGAATGCTAGACATGCATTTAATTCAGTGGGGGTTCAAAACCCCAGCTGAATCAAGTTAAGCCTCCGGCAGATATCACAGATTTTGAAGGGAGTTAATTGCGCAAGCGCAATTCAAAATCTGGACGCAATTACGCCGAGGCGTAATTGATTAATTACTTAAACCATGATTGAATGGAGTCAAAAATATTCGTAAAGAAATTTTTCACTGCATCCCAAAAACCTGGGTCAATTTCTCCAAGCTTATCTTTAATTTTGGATGCCATATCGTCTAGTTGTTCAGATAGCTTACTGAAATCGATGTCCAATTTACTAATTCGATCCATCAAATCAATGAGTAATTGACGATCTGCTGCGCTTAACTCGATATTTAGCTTCTTTAATTGCTCAGAAACAATTTTTTCAACTTCTTCTTTTGTTGCAGGTTTTTGCTCTGCAATTTGTTTTTTAATTTCCGTTAACAGTTCGGATACTTTATCACTGTCAACGCCCACTTCTTGTGCAAATTTTGTCGCCAAATTCAATTCATCGTTTGCGACATCTGTTCGTTCCGTGTCAAGCGTTTCACCTGACACCTCATAGGCTTTATAAATACCCACTAATGCGGAATGTCCTGTCACTTTTTTTGGTGATGCAACCTCTACAATCGCATCCTCAATTCCGGCCGTCAACATGGCATTCGCATACATATCTGGCGTTACCTGCGTAATATTCCCCTCAGTCACAATTGAAATCACAAGTCCTTTACCTGCATCTCGTCTTGTAATTTTAGCCGATGAATACATCCTTGCTTTACTGTCGCCATCTTTAATATATTTTACAAGATCACTGCCGTCGACCGTAATCTCTTCTACTTCTGCCTCTTTAGCAACGCCTAAGCTCGCCTTTACACTTTCTTTTTCAGCATCAGATAGGTTAGCACCATAAACAACGATTGGCACGCCTAACTTTTCATCAATAACAGTGTCGTCTGCATGGACAAATCCAGGCGCTAAAATACTAACTGCCAATACAGCCACCAACATCCTAGTAACTAAACGTTTCACATACATTCCTCCTTGTTATACGAATTAGTACGATTCGGAGTCAGAAAAGTTCCCATTTCGTAGGTTATTTCAGCGTTGTCCATCCATCACTTTGTTCAATTCTGCCTTCCTTCATCAGCTTCCCAAGAGCACGTTTGAACGACGCTTTACTGATTGAGAACATTTCCTTGATTTCATCCGGCGAAGATTTGTCAGTGAACGGCATTCTTCCTCCTACTTCATCCAAATAGCGTAAGATGATTTCTGCGTCATCGCCTAGTCGCTCCTCTTTCCGTGGGAGCATAGAGCCATTCAACGTTCCATCTTCATGGACAGCAATGATACGCACATCCACCTCTTGACCGAGGCGCGGTTCACTTACCTGCTCTGTGTTATGGATAAAAATACGGTGATTTCCCGGAATGCTCAGCATGAAGGAGCCGACGGGTAATAAGCGATATGCTCTTGCTTTAACATTCATATTTAAAGAGGCCGATGATGCTTCGTTAATTTGCTCTAGCACACGTTCCTCCGTTGCAAGCCGACCAAAAATATTGCCGCCTAAATCCATTCGCAACGTCATATACAATGCGTCGTCTACCTTTGGCCAAAGTGAACGCACTCTAGGCATATCCGTTCGGTTGACAAGCACTTCGAAGGAAGAACCGATGTCAACATAGACACCTTCTTTATCATCCACACGAATAACACGCGCCCAGCCATACGTTTCAGCTGTCATTAACGGCATTTGCATCGTCGCTGTCAGCTCGCCTCTGCGATTCGTATACAAGAAAACATGAACTGTATCTCCTACTTGAATCGTATCGTCTGCATCGGATGCATTCATCATAATATCGTCACCATTGCCATCCAAAATCCAGCGCGAGCCATCTCGTTCGATTACATCCAAGTCGGCTGTGTAGCCCGATTTAAGTTCTTCCACTATTGATCTACCTCTTCCTTATGATCCATTACGCGCAATTTCCTAACAAACTCTTTGTCTTGCCCCATCGCTTCGACTAGGTCTGTTATGCGATCCATTGCATTCCAGCTAAGATGATGTTCAATTCCTTCCACATCACCGTAAATATTCTCCTCATCCACCCCAATGATGCGAAGAAACTGTTCTAGAAGCTCATGACGCCTTACAAGCTTCTTTCCGAACACCAATCCTTTATTCGTCAATTCGAGCCCCTTATAACGCTCGTAGACGATGTATCCCTCGCGATTGAGTCGTTGTGCCATTTTTGTAACGGAAGAAGGAAGAACTGCAAGTGATTCCGCAATATCCGACACGCGCGCAGCGCCTTTCGCTTCGATATGCAAATAAATCTGTTCAAGATAATCTTCCATACCTGGTGTTGCCAACCGTACCACCTCCAGTATGTAGTAACTCCCTAATTACTCCCCTTTAAACCATAAAATGTTTAAGCTTTCTTTTAGCAGGGTAAATATGGATTAGACAGAGTAAAGGAGTGAATGCTATGGGACGAATTATTTGGTTCATTATTTCAGTACTTTTCGTGTTTTGGTTACTGGGACTTGTATTCAAAATTGGCGGAGGGTTAATCCATATCCTCCTCGTTATAGCAGGTATCATCTTTATCATCCAACTCATAACTGGGAAACGATCATTGTAAGGAAAGGGATGTCGACTTAAAGTCGGCATCCCTTTTTATTGCCTAGCTCCAGCAATGGCATACAGGATGTCTCGGTTTAGGCAGCTAACGGTAGATTTTTGCTTCTCTTAGTCTATTTTCGCATAGATACATGTGTTTCGTAAAACATTTCCATCAGGTGATAAGGAATCTTGTTGTAAAATCCCTTCTAGGCTGAAGCCTGCACGTTCTGCAACACGGCGGCTTTTCACATTTTCTTCATCACATCGAATTTCTACCCTGCGTGCCCCTAGTTGCTCAAAAGCAAACTGCTCAATTCGTTGAACGGCTTCTGTTATATAACCGTTGCCTTCAAATTCCGTCGCAAGCCAATAACCAATTTCGAATTTTGGAATGGACCAATCGATTCTATGGAGTCCTGATGCGCCAATGAATTCCCCGGTCTCTTTACTATAAAGATGGAATCGCAAATCTTGACGCGTAATAAAATCAGCAACTGCTTTACGCAAGTTCTCTTCTGTCTCATGTAACTCGGGTTCCTCTTGCGCCCACACCATCCATTCACGTAATGAAGGTAATGAGTTCTGTTTCGCGTTCCAAACATCCAACGCATCACCAATTTTAGGCGCTCGAATAATTAGGCGCTCCGATTCAAACAACTCTGTGAAATCTGGAATTCTCGGTGAAGTCGCTGCCTTTTCACCATCTTCCCAAACGACGGGGGTTGTTGTCCCCGCTATAAAGTCTTCTCGCGTAATCCCATAAGTTACCGCGTCATAATAGGAATTCTCTTTTGGTGAAAACCAGGCATTACGCAAATGTGCTTCTTTGACAAAGCCGGCTCGCTCGAACGTTTTCCGCATCGCAAGATTATCCTGCCTTGTATGGCCCTCTAACCGGATTTTCTTACCTTGTAAGCCAAAGACATATTCTGCAACAAGGCGAAGCGCTTTCGGACCATACCCATAACCTCTCGACATATCTGCAATGCGCAGATCAAATAATGGGATTTCATCTTGTAAATCATGAATTTTAACGATTCCTACTTTATCTGCATTATCATTTTCCACCCAAAATGTCTTCACTTCATCTGATTCATAGCCGCCTTCTTCAATCGCCTTCTCGATTAGCTCACGTCCCGGATGGGAGTTCCCGTGAAAAGGCCATGAGTTAGTCGTCATAAAATGGATGAGCTGCTCCTGCTCTTCCATTGTCCACTCTTGTAATCGCATTAAAATTTGCCTCCGTTCAGCCTACTTGTTATTTATGGATACGCAACAATCGTAAAGAATTCAGCACGACCAGTAGCGTTGCACCCATATCCGCAAAAATGGCAATCCACAATGTTAACCACCCTGGAATGATAAGAAGTAGTGCTACAATTTTTAAACCTAATGCAAACATAATATTTTCCTTGATAATTCGCAACGTTTTTCTACTTAATTTTATTGTATAGGGTAGTTTTTCTAAGTCATCTGCCATCAGTGCGATATCTGCCGTCTCCAATGCGGCGTCTGTTCCCGCACCGCCCATTGCAATCCCGATAGATGCTGCCGCTAAGGCTGGCGCGTCATTTACACCGTCACCAACCATAGCAACCCGACCATATTGTTCACTCAATTGTTTAATAGCTATCAATTTATCCTCCGGCATAAGTCCCGCACGCACATCCTCGACACCGAGACCATCAGCAATCGCCTGTGCCGTTGTCTGATGATCGCCTGTTAGCATCACCGTGTGACGAATGCCAATCGCTTTTAATTGATGTAAAACAGCTTGACTTTCTGCACGGATTGGATCTGCGACCGCCAATAAGCCGCTAAAGGCTGTATCTGTAACAATCGCCATAACCGATTTACCCTCACGCTGTAAAGAAGCCGCTTGCTGCAACATCGCTTTCGGTAGTGTGGAAAGCTCCTGTGCCCAGCTAAGACTGCCGATGGCTATTTTCATACCATCAATTTCCGCGCAGGCACCTTTACCTGTCACCGATTGGAAATTGGTCACGGAAAGGTTTTCCGCACCATTGGCACGTGCATAATCGACAACCGCCTTCGCTAATGGATGCTGAGACAACGATTCCACTGCCGCAACCGCGCTCAACAGCTGTTCTTTTACAACTCCTTCATTGACCATGAAATCAGTCACTTCAGGATATCCTTTCGTCAATGTACCTGTTTTATCGAAAGCAATTGCATGCAGACGTCCTGTTTCCTCGAGGTGAACGCCACCTTTTATCAAGACACCTTGACGTGCTGCATTGCCGATTGCGGTCACAATGGCAACTGGCGTAGACACGACAAGTGCACAAGGACAGCCCACAACAAGCACCGCCAGCCCTTGATAAATCCAAGTGTTCCAATCGCCACCAAATAACGGAGGCACGATGGCAATTAAAATCGCCAATACGATAATCGCAGGCGTATAATACTTCGCAAATCTGTCGACGAATTTCTGTGATGGTGCTTTTTCTGCTTGTGCTTCTTCAACGAGGTGAATGATTTTCGCAATCGTTGTATCGCCAACTAGCTTCGTCACCGTCACTTCTAGCGCACCTTCTTCATTCAGCGTACCTGCAAACACTTCATCATTTGCGATTTTACGAACAGGGACAGATTCACCAGTAATCGCCGCCTGGTTAACGGTAGAGGATCCTGCCAAAACTTGACCGTCCATCGCAATTTTTTGCCCGGGCTTCACAAGCAATATATCCCCAATGACAACATCTTCTGTTGCAAGCTCTAGCTGCTCATGACCACGTTTGACGATAGCTGTAGGCGGTGCAATATCCATCAGCAGACGGATGGACTGACGGGCTTTATTCATCGAATAAGCTTCCAGCGCCTCGCTCACCGCAAAGAGGAACACGACAACCGCTCCCTCGCGCCATTCGCCAATAATCGCTGCACCAATGACCGCAATTGTCATTAACGTTTTCATATCAAATTCGAAACGGACAAGATTTTTAAGACCCGTTTTAAATATACCCATTCCACCAACAACGATGGCTATCGCAAAGAGTCCAATCGCCACTGGATGCGTTTCTACATAACGAAATGAGACAATCATCCCGGCAATTAAAAATAGGAACGATGCAATCGTCACAATACTTTCTTTCCGCTTGAGGAAAGGGGTTTTAGCTTCAATACGCTTCGTTTGTAGCGGAACTACTTTAATACCATCAAAAGCTCCAGCTGCTTCTATGTCTTCAATCGTTGCATTGCCGCTAAATGATAATTTCGATGCACCAAAATTCACTTGCGCCTCTTCAACTGAGGGAAGTTTTTTAACGTTATTTTCAAATTTCATCGCACAGCTGGCACATGTCAAGTTTTCTAGTCGATACTCTGTTTTTTCAACTGTCGCCATGGTCATCACCTTCCACTGTATGCTCGTATGCAACTTTTACAAGTTGGTGGATATGAAAGTCGGCAAGCGAATAATAGACCATTTTTCCTTTGCGCTGTGATTTCGCTAGTGCGTTGTCACGCAAGTAGCGTAAATGATGCGATGCTGTCGCCACAGAGGATCCAATGACAGCCGCTACATCACAGACGCACATTTCTTCCTCCAGCGTTAGTGAATAGGCTATTTTCAATCGTGTTTCATCTGCGAGCGCCTTGAATAGTTGAACAGCCGCTCCTACGTCTGGTAATGCTTGTTGCACCCGTTCGACTACTTCCTCATGAACGACCGTCACTTCACATGTTTCCTTCATCATATATACACCTCATTCAAATGGTTGTTTGATTAACTTTAGTATATGTGAATGTTTATGAAGTTTCAAGGCGAATCAAATGGACGTTTGAATGCCCTCCCTACCCCTTCGAGTTAATGAAACTATGTGGACACTAGTTCTTAACTTTGGTATAGTATGGCACAGCTAAAACGGATGGGTCATCTAAGGGATGATACCAAATAAAGAGATGGGAATGATTTAACTGTGAAAATAATGACTTGGAGAGAGGCATGGTTTGGCAATATCCGTGGTGATATTTTAGCTGGACTTGTCGTTGCTTTGGCACTTATTCCTGAGGCAATTGCCTTCTCTTTAATAGCAGGTGTTGATCCAATGGTAGGATTGTATGCCTCATTTAGCATCGCGGTTATCATCGCATTCGTCGGCGGACGACCAGGAATGATTTCTGCCGCAACAGGTGCAATGGCACTCGCGATGGTTTTATTGGTAAGAGAGCATGGGTTACAATATTTGTTTGCAGCCACCATTTTAACCGGTATATTACAAGTGCTATGGGGAATATTGAAAGTTGCACGGTTCATGAAATTTATTCCACGCGCGGTTATGATGGGCTTTGTCAACGCATTGGCTATCTTAATCTTTAGTGCGCAAATTCAATATATTTTCGGTATGTCCACAATGACTTACATACTTGTTTTCGCAACACTTGCGATTGTTTACTTATTTCCCTTTGTTACAAAAGCTGCACCTGCAACACTTGTCGCTATTTTGTCCGTGACTGCAATTGTCCTACTGTTTGGCATCGATGTTCAAAACGTCGGCAATCTTGGAACGATTTCGCAAACTTTACCTACATTTTTAATCCCTGATGTGCCGTTCAATTTTGAAACATTGAAGATTATCTTCCCTACTGCACTCGCACTATCCATCATCGGATTATTGGAGTCACTACTTACCGCCTCCATTATCGATGAAATGACCGAAACAGATTCTGATAAAAATAAAGAAGCGCGCGGTCAGGGTATTGCGAATATCATTACTGGTTTCTTCGGCGGCATGGCGGGCTGTGCAATGATTGGTCAGTCTGGCATTAATGTTCGGTCTGGCGGGCGTGGAAGACTGTCCGCACTGACAGCCGGAGTCGTTCTGATGTTTTTAATTGTCGTTCTTGGGGAATGGGTAATATTAATTCCAATGCCAGTTCTTGCCGCTATTATGGTGATGGTGTCCATTGGGACATTTGATTGGTCTTCATTCAACTACTTAAGAAAAGCACCTCGCGCGGATGCTGTCGTCCTTGTCGTCACTGTCCTCGTCGTCGTGTTCACGGGAGATTTGTCTAAAGGTGTTTTTGCAGGTGTACTTCTAAGCGCCATTTTCTTTACTGCAAAAATCTCCAAAATCACCGTCAAAAAGGAGGTTTCCGACAACTCTTTGCAGAATATTTATAGTATCCACGGACAACTATTTTTTGCGTCCGTACAGGATTTCACGAATGAGTTCGATGATGTAATAGAAGAAAGCCGGCTCATCATAGACTTTACAGAAGCACGGATATGGGACGATTCAGGTGCGGGTGCTATTGATCGTTTAGTAACGAAATTGAATCAGAAAAAGGTCGATTATGAATTGATCGGGTTAGACGCTGCGAGTATTCGTCTACTTGATAGCTTGTCTGTTCCATATGCTAAGGAGTAAGGAGGGGGAGATTGAATGTATAAACGAATACTTGTTGCGGTCGATGGATCGAATAACTCAAGACGAGCAGCGGAGCACGCCGCCTATATTGCTTCTGTAAATCCAGGGGCAATCGTTAAAGTTCTCTACATCCTCGATTACGACCGGACACGCTCCGATGTTCTCCACAACGCAGGAAGTGACGATCTTCATGTCGATCGCAAAAAGCAACTTGCGCCGATTGAGAAGGCGTTCGAACAGCGTAAAATTGCTTATGAACTCGTTATTAAGCATGGGGAACCTGGACCAACTATTGTTATCTTTGCCAATAGCAATGATTTTGATCTCGTTGTGATTGGAAGTCGAGGCCTAAATTCATTTCAGGAAATGGTGCTGGGAAGTGTCAGCCATAAAGTTGCCAAACGTGTGACGGCACCGGTGTTGATAGTCAAATAAACAAAAGCCCTTTTTCGTGCACATGGAAAAGGGCTTATTTCTTAAGGGGCGAATAGAATGGTTCATGGGAAATGGAATACAATTACAGACGTACCAGGCGTGAAAGTCGGACATATCACGCTTGATGAGCAATTGCCAGATGGGGACTATGTATGTACAGGCGTCACTGCTATTTTGCCACATAGCGGAAATCTGTTTGAGCAAAAAGTGCCAGCCGCGAGCTTTGTGTTGAATGGCTTCGGCAAGACCGCGGGGTTGATTCAAATTGAAGAGCTCGGGGTGATGGAATCTCCTATTATGCTTACCAATACGTTTAGCGTCGGGGCAGTTTTGGAGGGTACACTAGCTTATATGCTCAAAGAAAATCGTTCGATTGGCGATTCGACCAGTTCGTTGAATGTCGTTGTGGGCGAATGCAATGATAGTTACTTGAACTCCATGCGGTTGATGAAAGTGAAACCTACGCATGCGATCGAAGCCATTCAAAATGCTGATGGAGGACCTTTCGTACAAGGCGCAGTCGGTGCTGGTAAAGGGATGATCTGTTATGGAATGAAAGGCGGCATTGGTTCGTCTTCAAGGATTGTTCAGAGAGATGGTGAAAGTTATACGGTTGGCGTGCTGACACTAACGAATTTCGGGAAGGTCGAGGAGTGCAAAATCGCGGAATGGCTTAAGCAAAACATAGATGTCCTTCCGCAATCCGATGCAGATGCCGAAAAGCCAGATGGTTCGGTTATTATTGTTGTTGCAACAGACGCCCCCGTCAATGAACGGCAGTTAAAACGCTTGGCCAAACGCGCAGCCATTGGACTTGGGCGGACTGGAACACATATTCATAACGGAAGTGGAGACATCATCATTGCATTTTCAAATGCTTTCACAATTCCTCATACTAGTGAAGGAATGACAGTCGCATACGAGTTATTGCGAGATGATCATCCGATGATGAATGATTTGTTTCAAGGGGTTATCGAAGCAACAGAAGAAGCGGTGTATCAATCGATGATTCATGCGGAAACGACAAGTGGACGGCAAGGACGAACTGTGGAGAAGTGGCCTCTTTAAAGCAACAAAAGTAAAACACCTCATGAATTTATAAGGTGTTTTACTTTTGTTTAGGTTCTTTTCATATAGACTGCTTTTATTTCGACCATTCATCTTCTAATTCTTTTTCAATTTCTTCATCACTACTAATAACTATCTCTTCTTTTTCTTTAATATCAAGATGTTTTACAATCAATTTTAATTGATGGCTAATAGTTGATAGCACGGAAATTACATATAACATAAATATGACTGCCAATATGATCAGCAACATTTAAAGGTCCCCCTTGTTTAAGTATTATAAAACAACTAACTTTCCAAAAGGCGTCTCTGTTTTTTATACATATTATCTTAACGTCTCGCCTTCAATGTTAATGTTGAACCATCTTTAATATCTCCATCCAATACGGTTTCATGGTAATTCCCTTGTACCCAATCGTCCACTTGGTTATGGAACCATTGCGATTTCATATGACCACTTTGACCCGGGCCTAAAATATGATACGTTGTCGACAAATCAGAGAGATCCGCAACAAATCGCCACGGTGCACCATGATCCACTGTACCATCCTCTTGGAATGCCGCTGCCTGAACCGTAACATTCGATCCACCAATCGCTTGCGCCTTCGGATTCAAGAAGTATTCAAAGATTGGCGAAGCCCCCGACAATGCATGTGGGAACTCTACCTGATGAAATTCTCCCCACTTCCAGCTCGCTACCTTCTTACCAAACTGCTCCTCAATATCTCCCACAGACTGTTCAAATGAATCGAACACCCATTTATCGACACCACCATATTGCTCTATCCACGCCCCAGGCTCACCTGCATACGCCGCGCGCAACAGTTGGTCAGTAATCGAACCTTTCCCCGGCAACAGCTGATAGACATCTTCTGGCATCTCTTCACTAAACATGACAATCGGCAACTGTTTCATCAACTTGTGGAAAACAAGTGGAGCCGCTGCATCTGCGGAATCGAGTTGATCCCACTCACGCATCATCGTCACAATCTCTTTATATTTCCCATCGCCATCTTGCGCTTCAATCGAGCTAAGCAAATGGTCTAAGAATTCACCCGCATACATATTTTTCTGATCCATCTGCAATTTCATCATATCTTCCGGCGTGAAATCAGTTCCTTCACGTAACACTTCCGCTATCCGTTCATAGCGATAAGGCTGTGCCCACATTTTTGTAATATGGTAAGGATAAGCGTCATTTATGACTTCATTATTTGCTGTCGCAATGAACCCTTCTTCCGGATTCACGACACGTGGTAATTCATCATATGGCACATAACCAGTCCATCCATAGTCCGACGAATCTCCAGGAACCGGTAGCTGTGCATCTCCTTTTTTACGAATTGGAATACGTCCATTCGCTTTATAAGCGATGGTGCCATCCTTCGCCGCAAAGACAAAGTTCTGTGCAGGGGCATTGAAATCCTCCAACGCCTTTTCAAACCCTTCCCAATCCTTCGCCTTGTTCATATTCAAGATAGCTTCCAATTCTTTCGTTGGTTCCAAAGCTGTCCACTGCATAGAAAATAGCGCACCTGGATCCTCTTCCTTATACAAAATGTCTGAAATAATCGGCCCATGTCTTGTAGCCACAACTTCAAACGGTATATCTTCCTCACCTTTTACGGAAATCGTTTCATCCCGCACTTCAGCCTGCTCCCACTGCCCGTCATACATAAATTGCGTTGGGTCATCAGGATTCGGTATTTCAATATAAAGGTCCTGTACATCTGGCCCCACATTCGTCACGCCCCACGCAACATCTTCGTTATGTCCAAGGATAATCCCTGGTACACCCGCAAAAATTACACCGCCAACGTTTTGCTCTGGTGACTCAAGATGCATCTGATACCAAATCGATGGTGTATCCAGCCCTAGATGCGGATCATCTGCTAACAACGGTAGTCCTGATGCTGTTTTATCACCCGATACGACCCAGTTATTACTGCCATTGAATTCTGGCGGCTCAAGATCCGGGTCAAATCGGCCAGCAACCGTCACCGGATTAGCAATATTCGCTTCGATAATCGACGGTGCATTATCAGGATACGTTATGAACAACTCCCGCGCCTTATCTTCTGGGAAATTGTTCAGTGCCCAGTGACGAACCGCCAAGCTATCCCAGTTCCCTCCAAGGTCATACGCCATGAATTTTCCAATCGTTAACGAATCAATCGGCGTCCATCGCTCTGGCTGATACCCAAGAATCTTGAACTCATACGGCAGTTTGTCATCCCACTGCGCCTTTTCGATAAAGGCATTAACACCTTCCGCATACCAACCAAGTACTTTCTTCGCTTCTTCCCCGTAGCCATCATAGGACGCCTCCGCAGCTGCCCGCAAACTAAAGGTCCGGAATTTCTTATCCGTTCCTACCGCAACCTCTCCAACAACTTCGGATAATCTTCCGCTCGCCTGCCTACGCGCCATATCCATTTGGAATAAACGATCCTGTGCCTGTACATAGCCCTGTGCCCGGTACAAATCCGCATCCGACTCCGCCCTTATATGCGGTACTCCAAACGAATCTCGCTCAACGATAACATCCGAATCTAGAAAATTAGTCAAGATTTCTCCTTCAATAAAAGGCTTTGATTTCCCTATGTACGTATTTACCATAATCAATGCTACTATGACCACCGCAATCAATACCCCCAGCACTGACAATAGTAGCTTTGACCATTTCCCCATTCGCTTGCCTTTCTTCCCCATTCATACACCCTCCTATTCCTTCTTTAATATACTATTCTGCTATTCTAGTTAAATACCTTTTTCTCTGATTCGCTACGGGTTTAGGCCACTCCAATGAAAAAAGAACGAGCTAGCCATCATTGGCCAGTCTCGTCCTTTTTCAACTCTTCCTTATGCAATACTTCATACAGTGCATCCTCTACCGAAATATCCGCTAGCTTCACTTTCGACCGATAAGCGGCACGAATAATTAGATGCCCTGCAACGGGTGCTGTTAAAAACACAAAAACAATCCCGAGCAATACACGAACACTAATGAATTGCTCGCTGAACCAAAAGTACAAAAATGTACCTGATAAAGTCAACAAGACAGCCAACGTCGAGCTTTTCGTCGCTGCATGGGATCTCGTATAAACATCAGGCAAGCGAATCAACCCAAATACACTAATGACACTCGCAATCCCACCTGTCAAAATAAGCAGTGCACCTATAAATTCACCGATTTCGTTTACGCTCAACGATAACCCCCCTCTCGATAAATTTGGAGAAGGCAATCGTACTAATAAATGACAGAATACCTAATATCAAAATAACTTCTAGAAAAGCCTTCGTTTTCAGCATAATAGACACTACTGCAATCATCGCAATTAGGTTCACAGCAATCATGTCGAGTGCAATGACACGATCGGGCATGGACGGCCCAAGGATAATTCGAATGACAGCAATCGCGATTGTCGTCGAAAATAGCACTAGCGCAATCGTCAGCATCGTTTCAATCATCAGCGGGTCACCTCCATAATCGCTTTTTCAAAATTGCCCAACTGATTTAACAGAGCATCCTTTGATTGCTCTACATCCATCGCGTGGATGTAGAGCACATTGCCCTCAGGTGATACTTCCATCACGACCGAACCGGGTGTCAACGTTAACAGGAGCGACAGCATCGTTACTTCCACATCACTTTTCAATACAGTTTCATATTTAAAGATGCCTGGCTTAATCTTCAACCTTGGACTTAAAATCTGTTTTAACACGATAATACTCGACTGTGTTAACTCGGATATAAAAATGAAAATCAATTTAATCGTCGAATACACTCTACGCAAATAAAATTGAGTCCCTAAAAATCGGTGCATGAAAAAAATGATGCCAATTCCGACAAGGAAGCCGGCAAAGAAAGTTGTAAAACGTAGTTCATCTTCATCCATCAACGTCATCCATAGAAAAGCAATGAATAAGTTTAGTAATAACTGGGCCGGCATCATCCCTCACCTCTTCTTTCTTCTGAATCAGGTTACTGTCAATCTTTCAAAACTGCCTCAATATAGATTTCTGGATTCATTAATGTGTGGGCAGCATCACTGACATACACTGCAATTCCTTCTGCCCCTAGTCCAAGCGCAATCGTCAAAACACCGAGTATAACACAGGGTATGAGTATCCCTTTTTTCAACGGTACATCATCATCCTCGTTAATAATCGTCTCTCCCCAAAAACAATTCAAGAAGATACGCAACAATGAGTACAGCACAAAAATACTCGATATGAACGCAATGGCAAGCAACCCAAACGCACCGGCTTCAATCGCTCCCTGCCCCACATACACTTTACCAATGAACCCACTTAGCGGTGGAATTCCAGCAAGCGATAGCATCGTGATGAAAAATAACCATCCTAAAATTGGATAGTTGCGGATGAGCCCACTCATCTGCTCAATTCTCGCTGTACCCGTCAAATAAATCATCGTTCCAGCGAGCAGGAACAATAGCGCTTTAATAATCATGTCATGAATTAAATAGTAAATGGATCCTTGAATAGCAACCTCTGTTGAAACAGCAAGACCCACAAGGATAAATCCAACCGCAATCACTACGTTGTAAGAAACAATTTGCCGTACATCATTGTGAGCGATGGCACCAATGCTGCCGCCAATTAGCGTCACAGCAGCCATCACACCAATCAACGTATGGGTAATCTCAGGCTCATGATAAAAAATAAGCGTAAACACGCGGAACATTGCATAGATACCAACCTTTGTCAGCAAAGCTCCGAACAAAGCCGCAATGACAGTCGGTGGTGCGCTATACGAACCTGGTAGCCAAAAATACAGCAATAGACCTGCCTTTAAACTGAAAACAATTAAAAAGATAATACTAATCACTGTCAATAATGAACCCTGTCCCACCTCTGCCACACGCACCGACAAGTGCGCCATGTTCAGCGTGCCAACCGTACCGTATAAATACGCAATCGCTACAAGGAAAAACCATGATGACAATACGTTTATCGAGACATATTTAATCGATTCAACTAACTGAACTTTTCGTCCACCAAGCGTAATGAGCACATAAGAGGATAATAGCATAACTTCAAAACAAACAAATAAGTTAAATAAGTCCCCCGTCAAAAATGAACCATTTACCCCTGCAATAAGGAAAAAGACAAACGGATAGAAAAACATATTTTCAAACGACGGACTCACTGAAGAAAACGCATAAAACAATAAAATGCCCGTTATAATTGCTGTCGTCACAACGAGTAGCATGGAGAACGAATCTGCAACAAATAAAATACCGTAAGGAGGTAGCCAGCCACCGAAATCAAGGCGTAAAATACCATCCGTCTGAATGCGATTCAAAATATAAACGCTAACCCCTATTGTCGCAAGAATTGACAGGATACTCAAAACGCGTTGAATCTTTACATAGGGTCTGAGAAAGATTAGAAAAACTCCTGTTAAAATTGGGATAATCATTGGTAAAACGATCATATTATTCATCTTCGGTACCTCTCAATACACTGAGATCATCTGATCCAGCTTCCTTATGTGTTCGATAAGCTAGAACAAGCAAAAATGCCGTGACAGCAAAACTAATAACAATCGCGGTCAAAATTAGGGCCTGCGGTAAAGCATCCGTATAATTTCCTGAACCTGCTCCAATTATTGGAACACCGCCCTTCTTCAACCCGCCCATCGTCATCAATAGCAAATGGACCGCATGAGATAGAATAGCAGTTCCCAAAATGACTCGAATCAAACTACGGGACAGCAGCAAATAGACCGCAACGGTAACTAGCACTCCAACAAGTATCGTTATTAACGTTTCCATTCGCTACACATCCTCACTAATACTTAAAATAATCGTCACAACAACACCAACAACTGTCAGTGCCACTCCAGCTTCAAACAAAATGACCGTGGATAGCTCTGTATCTCCGAACACAGGCAAATTGAAATGACTGGCTGTCTGTGTCAAAAACTGTACGCCGAACACTGCTGCCGCTACACCCGTACCAACTGCTAACAACACACCGAACGCAGCAATTTTCTTGTAATCAAACGGAATTCCTTTTTGCACCGTTTCGATATCATAGACCAAATAGAGCAAGACAAATGCAGAAGAAAGGACGAGACCACCGATGAAACCTCCCCCAGGATTATTGTGCCCCGATAAGAATAGCTCCACACCGAACGTCAAGATAATGAATACAACAATCTTTGTCACCGTTTCTAAAATGACATCATTGATCTTCAACGTCCTTTTCCCCCTTCCCCGCCTTCAATTTAATCAGCGTGAACACACCGATTCCAGCGATGAAAAGCACAACAACTTCAAGCATCGTATCAAACGCACGGAAATCACCTAATATTGTATTGACAATATTTTTTCCGCCCGCCAACGCATAAGAATCTTCAAAATAAACCGAAATGGATTCAAACATCTTATTCCCTTGAACCGCTAAAGCAAGGACAGTAACAATTGTTCCAACTGTAATCGCAATGATTGCATTGATTACCTTTGTAGGACGTGTCGATTTCTCCTTCTCCCATTCGGGTAAAAAGCGGAAACAGAGTAGGAATAATGCCGTTGTAACGGTCTCTACGATAATTTGTGTCAGTGCTAAATCTGGCGCACGGAATACAACAAAGAAAATCGCGATTGAATAACCAAGAACCCCATTCAAAATGATGGCTGTCATGCGTGATTCCACAAATATTATGGCGATTCCAGCACCCATCATGACAAATACAACAATGTATTCATTAATGGTAATTGGTGAGTCTCCTGACAAATCGAATATGTAAGTGCCCGACAAAATCATGCTGCCACCAACAGCCAAAATGAAGAACGTGAAAATATAAACGAGATAATCCCTCAAATAGCCGGTCATATAGAAGCGTGTTAAGTAAGACGAACCTTTTTCCGTCTGTACCAAGATGCCATTGTAAAGGCTATCGAGCGACCAACTTAACGGTGCAACCTCATACACACTTCGCCAATAGCGAAGGAATAAATAGAGTGCTCCCCCTACGATGACAACACCAATCGTTAGTAGTAAAGGCATATAAGTAAATCCATGCCAAGCAGAGATATGTGGCACTAAGCCTGGTGCGCCTTCAAATGGTGGGTAGACCGCTGCCATTGCGGGTCGTAATATATAATTACCAATGACGTTAGGGAAAAAGAAAATCCCAACAACAAATACAGCTAGAATAGACGGTGCGATTAGCATACCTAACGGGGCTTCATGTGGCACTTTATCCAACCGGGCAGGCTGATGTTGACCAAGGAAGGTCTTGAACACAATAATCATGCTATAAACAAACGTCAATACGCTCGCAATCCACGCAACGACAGGAAATAGAGTTCCCCACGTCCCCATAGCAAAAATGTCAAGATTACGCACATTTAACACCGACTCAAAAAACATTTCCTTACTTAAAAAACCGTTGAATGGCGGTAAACCAGCCATCGAGAAGCTTCCTATTAGCGCAATGGTAAACGTGATAGGCATGAAGGACATCAATCCACCAAGCCTTCGAATATCCCGCGTCCCCAATTCATGGTCGACAATCCCTACCACCATGAATAATGCACCCTTAAAGGTGGAGTGGTTAATAAGATGGAACAGCGCCGCAAACGTCGCCTGCGTATAAATAACCGAATCCGCACTATATCCCTCGTTGAGTGCGGCAGAGCCCAAACCAAAGAGACTCATGATCAGACCCAACTGACTGATTGTCGAGTAAGCAAGCAGCGCCTTTAAATCTGTTTGCCGCACTGCGTTGAATGAGCCCCAGAACAATGTAAAAATCCCGACGCAACTAACCGTATAAAACCACACCGCTTCTCCACCAAATACAGGCGTAAAGCGAGCCACAAGGTAAATCCCCGCTTTGACCATTGTTGCGGAGTGCAAATATGCACTTACTGGTGTCGGCGCTTCCATCGCATCCGGCAGCCAAATATGGAATGGGAACTGTGCAGACTTTGTAAAAGCACCAAGTAGAACGAGGAGCATGGCCAGCAGGAACAGACTTTCATCCGTATACTGACCAATCGTTGCAATAATCTCACGGACACTAAACGAGCCCGTCAATGTAAGCAGCATGATGAAACCAGCAAGCATAGCTACTCCGCCCGAAACCGTAATGAGCATCGACTTTTGTGCTCCGTAACGCGATTTTTTCCGATGATACCAAAACGCGATTAATAGAAAGGACGAAATACTCGTCAATTCCCAGAAAACGTACAGTACCATCAAGTTATCCGAAAAGATTACCCCAAGCATTGAACCCATGAACATGAGAAGATACACATAAAAGCGCCCTAACGCTTCTCGTTCCGATAAATAATATATAGAGTAAAGGATCACAAGACTCCCTACTCCTGTAATAAGAAGACCAAAAATCATACTTAAACCATCGAGATAAGTTGTGAAATTAATGCCAGCAGAATCAATCCACTTTAGTGTATGTATATAAGTTTCACCACTGGAAACCGCAGGAATAAAGCGAGCAAGAACGATGAATAACACAAGGGGAACAAGCAGGACAAACCACCCAATATTTCGACTTGGCACCCTCTTGTAGATAAATGGAACGAGGACGGCTGCCAAAAATGGAATTAGAATTGCTATCGTTATCGTCAAAATACAACCTCCAATACTAGAACAAGTTAAAAAGGGGCAAATGAATTTTATACCGGCAAACCTAACTCTTTGCACCCGGGCTTATATATTTATATAGGGGAAACTTGACGCGCATCGTGACTAGCGCCATAATAGGTAGCTAAAGATACCCATTTTAGGGGAATTCCAATATGTTTATACAGTAAATTATACACTAAAACGAAACTCTTGGCACTTTGCAATAATTTTACACGCAGGTGGGTTGTCAAGTTCAATTTTTTCATATATACTAATTGGGTTTTCAAGCACCATTTATCTAAGTCATTTAAATGGAACTAAACGGATTTAAACACACTAAAACATTTAAGAGGTGAACTACCGGCATGGGCAAAGTAAAAGGTCGTATGGACGAGAGCATTCTCGTTTGTGTCTACTACGGTCCAAATGGTGAACGTCTCATTAGACGCGGACATAAAATGGCAACAATCATGGATTGTCCACTGTATATTTTAACGGTTGACCCACTGCCATATGATGAATTTGACGCGGAAAAGTCTGATTACATCGAACGCTGGCAAGAACTTGCTGAAGAGCTTGACGTTGAAGAATTCATTATTCGTGATAACGAAAAACGTCCTTCCGCTAAAGTCATTAAAGAGGTCGCACACGAGCATAACATTACGCAAATTATTATTGGGCAAACCGCACAAAGTCGCTGGGAAGAAATCACAAAGGGCTCGTTCATGAACGTTTTGTTACGCGAAATCACATTTGTCGATTTCCATGTCGTCTCTGTCGATCGTGCAATCAAGGAAGAAATTGATGGTATGTTTGAAAAAGGAGTGCGCGCTTATTTAATGGAGGACGGCGACGGTTTCCGAGTCTGTTTCACATTATCAAAGGAAGCTCGTTTTGAGGGGATCTTCTTTAAGGAGATTGGGACAGATTTCAATAATGGGTTATTCAAATTTATGAGCAACAATAAAATGTGCCAAGTGCATATTACAGACGACCAAGTGACCGACCCTTCACTGCTTAACTGTAAAGTTGAGAAATAACCATTTTCTTCATAACGCTTGGGATCTCTCCCACGCAAAACGGATATAGTAATGCTTAAAAGCGGATGCCCCTTTCAAAAGGGCATCCGCTTTTCTTATTGCTCTTCACCAACAATTTTCACTTCCAGCTCTAAATCCACGTCAAACTTCTTTTTCACTTCTACTTTCACCATATCAATCGTCTGAATATAATCAGAAGCTGTCGCATTGTTTTTATTAATAATAAAACCAGCGTGCTTCAATGATACTTCGGCGCCACCATGCCCTTTTCCTTGCAAGCCACAGTCTTGAATCAGCTTTCCTGCAAAATAGCCAGGTGGACGCTTAAAGACGCTACCCGCCGAAGGATATTCAAGCGGTTGCTTGGACTCGCGCTGAAATGTTAAATCAGCCACCTTTGCATCAATAGCCTCTTGTTCTCCTTCTGCTAATTGGAAATCAGCAGACAGTACATAATAACCTTCTTTCGCGATAATACTCTGGCGGTAGCCAAGCTCTAATTCCTCTTTTGACAAAACAAGCTGTTGTCCAGACCTCGTTAACACGGTTGCTTGCACAATAATATCTTTAATTTCTCCACCGTATGCGCCAGCATTCATCGCCATTGCGCCTCCAATAGAACCAGGGATACCGCAGGCAAACTCAATCCCTGTCAAAGTCGATGCTGCGGCGCGCTTAGACACATCAATTATGAGTGCACCCGCCTCCGCATGGACATGCTTCCCTTCAATCTGAATTGCATTGAGCTTCGCTAAATGAAGAACAATCCCTCTGACACCGCCATCTCTCACAACCATATTGGACCCATTGCCTAGCAATAATAATGGAATTTCACGTTCATGGGCATAGCGCACTGTCACCGCAGTTTCTTCAATCGTTGCAGGAATGACTAGCAGGTCTGCTGCGCCACCCAATTTAGTCATCGTATATTTACAAAGCGGTTCATCTACGAGTAATGTACCTTGTGTAATTTTAGTTTGTAGCTCCTCAAGCCATTGATGCTTCGACATCAACATTCAATCCCTTCAATAGACCATATCAAATATATTCAGCGTGTTTGAAAACTCACTGGACTGGGTAAACCTTTTACATCTTGTTCCCTTTCATAGTATGCGTGGAATTTTTTCTTTTGACAAGCAATTTCATCAACTGCAATCATACATTTTGCACTACAAATAAAAATATATCTTAAATTCAAGATTTTTATCTTGACTTCAAGGTATGCAGGAATTATAGTAAGAACAGATCTTATTTCAGAAAGGAAGTTTTAACAATGACAAAATGGACAGTAGATGCTTCACACACGAGTGTTGGTTTCACAGTAAAACACATGATGGTTTCAAAAGTAAAAGGTAGCTTCGGAGTAGTTGAAGGAACGCTTGAAGGAAATCCTGAAGATTTAACAGGCGCGAAAATCGATTTCAAAATCGACGCTTCTTCTATCAATACAAATAGCGAAGACCGAGACAACCACCTTCGTTCAGGGGACTTCTTCGATACAGAAACGTACCCGAGCATCACATTCGTTTCAACAGATATCGTGAAAAAAGGCGGCAGCTACGATGTAACTGGCGATATGACAATCAAAGACGTAACGAAAAAAATTACGTTTGAAGTAGAATACGAAGGTACAGGGAAAAACCCTTGGGGCATTGATGTTGCAGCTTTCGAAGTTGAAGGAAAAATTTCAAGAAAAGAGTTTGGCCTTACATGGAACCAAGCACTTGAAGCAGGCGGCGTTCTTGTAGGAGACGATATTAAAATTTCTATCGACCTACAAGTAAACCCAGCTCAATAAAAACAATAAACGGACGCACGATCTTTTGATCATGCGTCCGTTTTTTCATCTTCAGTTTAGGATATTCAGTGATTTTCTAATTCTTCTGCCGCTACTTTGCGCAGCGCTTCTGCAAAGGCTTCAGCGGGCTGTGCACCTGAAATGGCATATTTGCGGTTAATGACGAAAAACGGTACGCCTTGTACGCCAATCTGTCCCGCTTCTGTGATGTCTGCCCTTACCTCCGCTGCAAATTCGTCAGAATCAAGCACTTGTTGCGCACGCTCTCGAGAAATCCCTACTTCCTCTGCAAGTCGAAGTAAGACATCTTCTGTACCAATTTTCTCAGCATCAATAAAATACGCTTTCAGGAATCGTTCTGACACTTGTGCTCCAAGACCTTGCTGCTCAGCAAGCTTTGCAAGACGATGTGCATTAAATGTATTCGCAGGTGTCATCTTACTGAAATCATAATCTAAACCGACTGTCTTCGCTTGAACGACGACATTATCCGTCATCTTCTTCGCCTCATCAATGCTCGTTCCATATTTCTTAGCAAGCACTTCTTCCATCGATTCATCTGACGTCGCAGGTGAGTTCGGATCCAATTCAAATGCTTTGAAAATAACCTCTGCATTTTCCTCTAGGCCTGTTTCCTTCAGAGCTTCCTCAAACCTCCGCTTACCGATATAGCAAAATGGACATACATAGTCCGACCAAATTTCAATCTTCATTTTTACACACACCTTTCTTATCTCCATTTTAGGTTCAATCAAAGGAGGCAACAATGAATATGCTTACCGGCAGGGTAAATTGGGGTGTTGTAATGGCAAACTAGCAAACTGTAAGAGTGAATTGCAAAACTGTAAGAGTAATCACGCAAACTCTATGAGTAAACCACGAAACTGTAAGAGTAACTGGAAACTATAAGAGTAAACCGCGAAACTGTAAGAGTAACCATGCTAACTATAAGAGTAAACTACGAAACTGTAAGAGTAACTCACAAGACAGATAAAAGGCTGCGCCCAATTCATCTGGGCACAGCCTTTATTCAATCAACTCACTTCAACGCATCCGTCAATACTGGCACAATCTGCTTCTTACGCGAAACGACGCCTTGCAATGTTGCTGTATTATTAACCAGCTCTACATTGAATGCTGCGCTTGCCCGCTCCGCCTCTTTACCAAGTGCCAAAACGACCGAATCATTATTCAAAATGTCCGTCACAACAAATAGGAACAGACCAAGCTCTTTCTTCGCAATAACGCCGTTCAACAATTCTTCAAGTTCAGCCTGACGGTCCATAACATCGTTAATATCAATAGCATTCACTTGCGCAATCTCGATTTTGACATCTCCAAACGAAAATTCTTTCGCATCGAGTTCAATCAAATCTTCAAGCGTTTTATCGCTTAAATCTGCACCAGCCTTCAACATAGCCAGTCCATATTCTTGCGCATCTACACCAGCAATCGCAGTCAATTCCTCCGCTGCTGCACGGTCTTCTTCTGTAAACGTTGGTGATTTGAATAGCAACGAATCTGAGATAATGGCAGACAGCATTAGTCCTGCAATCTCTTTTGGCACCGCTATACCATTTTCCTTGTACAGCTTATTCAAAATTGTTGCCGTACAGCCGACTGGCTCTGCACGGTAATACAACGGATCACTTGTTGCAAAGTTAGCAATTCGATGGTGGTCAACAACTTCAATGACCTGTACATCATCCAAATCGTCCACACTTTGTTGTTTTTCGTTATGGTCAACAAGAATTACCTGCGCCGCATCTGGTGCCGCTTTATCAATCAAACGTGGTGCTTCAAACCCGAAATAATCCAGCGCGTACGCCGTCTCATTCGTCACAACACCAAGTCGTACCGCTTCTGCATCCATTCCCAACTGTTGCTTCAAATATGCATAGCTAATTGCCGCAGTAATTGAATCCGTATCAGGATTTTTATGTCCAAACACTAAAACTTTTCCCATTAAACTAGCCCCCTACTTTTCTTTCTATTCACTAACATTTTATCACAAAGGTTTACCAAATAATATCTCGGTCAATTCATCTTTATTAACGATGAAGTCTGCAATGGTATAGCCGTCTAATACCGTGAGATAAGCGGCAAGCGCTTCCCGTAGTGCATCCTTCAGTCGACATGCAGGAGATAATATACAACTGTTGGACTCTGAATTAAAGCACTCTACGATATGAAAGTCATCCTCCGTCTTTCTAACAAGCTCTCCCACACTAATTAGTTCAGGCGCCACTTTCAGGCGAATTCCACCACCACGTCCCCGAATCGTCTCAATCAATCCCATTTTCCCAAGCTCATGGGCTACTTTTGTTAAATGATTTTTAGAAATCCCATATGTACTTGAAATTTCCTGCACCGTCGCTTTTTCTCCAAATCCCTTTGTTCCAAGATAGATTAGAACACGCAAGGAAAAATCTGTATACATTGTTAAACGCATAATTTCACCATACTTTCTACCCAATATTATAACACTTGTGACGTTTGAGTGAAGAATATGTGGCTAACTTTCTAACTCCGTTTAAAGACACATATTTTATATAGCTTTACATTTTCATATCCTTTATTGTGATAGTAATAAAACAGAAAGGTTGTGCATGATCACATGCTATCTCAAGAAACAATCACTATTATAAAATCCACAGTCCCCGTATTAGAACAACATGGTACAACAATTACAACGGTTTTCTATAAAAATATGTTCGAAAAACATCCTGAACTACTAAATATTTTCAACCACGCGAACCAATCACAAGGTCGTCAACAAACAGCCCTTGCCAATGCCGTCTATGCAGCAGCTACAAATATCGATAATCTTGCTGCTATTTTACCAGCTGTTACACAAATTGCCCACAAACATAAATCATTGGGTATCAAAGAAGAGCATTACCCAATCGTCGGCTACCATCTTTTAGGCGCGATTAAAGAAGTACTCGGCAATGCAGCTACACCTGAAATCATCACTGCATGGGGTGAAGCTTATGGAGTCATCGCTGATGCATTTATCGGTATTGAAAAAGGAATGTACGAGCAAGCTAAGCAAGCAGATGGTGGCTGGGAAACATTCAAAAGCTTCATCATCGCAGATAAGATCGTTGAAAGTGATGTCATCACTTCATTCTATTTAAAGCCAGCAGATGGTCAACCATTACCTACTTACAAACCGGGTCAATACATTTCAGTACGACTGAACATTCCTGGCGATGCGTATACAGTGAACCGTCAATACAGCTTATCACAAGCTGCAACAGGTGACCTTTATCGTATCTCCGTGAAACGGGAAGATGAGTTCAATCCAAATGGTAAAGCATCTGTCTTTCTTCATAATGAAACAGCGATTGGCGATACAATCGAAGTTAGTGTTCCGGCTGGCGACTTCTACTTGGACACGGATAGCAACAATCCGGTCACACTAATTAGCGGTGGTGTCGGTATCACGCCAATGATGAGCATGTTCGACACGATTGCCAAAACCAATGCGGAGCGCTCTGTTGCCTTTTTACACTCAGCACGTACGCGTAAACACCAAGCATTCGATGACGTTCTCCATCAATTGAATGACACGATGGCTAACTCAACATATGCTGCTCTTTATTCAGAAGAAGGCGATGGCTTTATCGACCGTGAATTTCTAGCTGCAAACGTTTTGGAAGGAAGCGACATTTATGTTTGTGGACCAACACCATTCATGCAAGCGGTCATTAAGGGATTATACGAGTTAGGAATGCCAGAGGAAAAAGTTCACTTCGAATTCTTCGGTCCATCCGTTCAACTTGAATTAGCACACGCATAATAGACTCAGAAAACGCCGTCACTGGGATGACGGCGTTTTTTTGTTTGATTTTTGAAATATACTTACAAAACTAACTGACCAATTCTGCAAGCTACGCACGGTATTTCGACACAAACGGATTATCCTTCTCGTAATAACGCCATGGATAATGGACCGCCTCGCCTGAATTGCCAATCCCCACACGCGGACCTGCTACTATTTCTCCCACGCCAGGACCTTCAGCAATGAATAGCGGACTTTCAGACCAATGATGACCGTAATAATCCATTGTAATATCCAGCGCTTTCGTCAGCTTCCCCGGTCCATTCGTCCAGTCATGCATCTTCAGATGAACACCGCGATTTTCTTTCATTTGTTCGTATCCTTCAATCGGCTCCACCGCGCGGATTAAAATCGCATGTGGTGTCCCAACTGGTCCACTGACAACATTAATGAGCGTATGTGTGTGCATTCTGTACGTGTAAACCAGACCGGCCTCTTCAAACATAACGTCTGTCCTCTTTGTCCGACGATTGCCAAAGCTATGCGCCGCCTGATCTTCTGGCCCATGATACGCCTCTGTTTCGACAATGCGGGCTACTAGTAGTCCATCTGCTTGCTCATGGACGATGTACTGTCCAAGTAAACTTTGTGCTAGCTCAAGCACAGGTGCTTCAAAAAACGTTTTATCCACGGGTGTATAAATCATAATCGTCCTCCACTTCCCTTTCACTATTCCTTTAAATCTGTCTAACAATACCGTATACTCAAGAAAAGTTAGTAGACGGGATGGGATATACATGGAAAAATTACAAGCTGACATTCGACAATTCACGAAAGCACGCGGGTGGGATGGTAATCACGATGCACGAAATCTAGCCATTTCCGTATCTTTAGAAGCAAGTGAACTACTAGAGCATTTCCAGTGGCTCTCCGCCGAGGAGGCCATCGCAAAAAATAAAGACGAAATTGCAGAAGAAGCCGCGGATGTGTTCATCTATTTATTGCAGTTTGCAGATGTTTTAGGTATCGATTTAAAAGAAGTAGCACGTACAAAAATGGAGAAAAATGCTGCCAGATTCCCCATTTAACTCATTCACAAATGTTCCAACATACGCCCAATCGCCAACCAATCCGCGTCTAATGCTGGTCGATGTGACGGTCTGTAAAAAACGGATGCTGGATGGAAAGTCGGCACAATTGGATACGTTTTCCGCGTCCATTTAAACGTCGTATCATCCAGCTCATTCAAATACTGAACAGGACGTTCTAATAATTGCCCATGCAGTTCCGTCACCTTGGCTCCTTTGCCTAATAACCGCTGTAATCCTACGTTACCAAGTGTGACGATTAGTTTGGGCTCAATATTGGCTAGTTCATAGTCGAGCACAGGCGCATGTGCCACAATCTCCTTCTGCGTTGGTGGACGATTGTATTTCCGTTCTGTCGTCGTACCATCGCGCTCTTTTTTCGTTCCCCATCTATACGGCCTGCTACGAACTGCACTAGTAATATAGACATCCTCACGCGACAAACCAATCGTTGCGAGTGACTTCATCAATTCCTTCCCAGCACGACCGATGAACGGAATGCCATCAACCAGCTCAAACTCCCCAGGCGCTTCCCCAATTAGCATCAGCTTAGGTTTTTGCGGACCTCCACCGTAAATAAACCCCTCTACAGGAAAGCCTGCGATTCGCTCTTTGCCAAGTATCGCAATCGACTCAGGAATACGGAACATCAGAACACCCCCTCATTTCTTTTTAGTCTATCAAAAAAAGCCTTCCCCCTAAAGGTAAGACTTTATACGCTTATATAATCGAAGTTCCTAGTGCCGTCTCCACGCTATTCGCAAAATTATTGCCAGCGCCCCAGTCAAAACGGAAGAAAACACCTTCTGATCCTCCCGATGCAACTACATGAACTTTTGTGTCTTTTCCAAAATCATCAATTGTAACCGTCAATGATGCCCGATTACTCGACCGCATATAATACTTCTCCAACACCATGACATGTACCTCTTGCTCCCCAACCTGCCTGACATACCGATCGACAAGCGTACCACTAATGCTGCCACCTACCACATAGGACTCAATCACAGTCATCGCAGCCATTGGCAAAATATTTACAGTAAACTCACGAACCGCCACATCCTCATCCCCTTCCATCCTTACATTCTTTTACGGATGAATAACGACAAAGGTTTCAATCGTTCACAAATTGAAAATAAACCCCACCTCAATTCATTGAGGTGGGGTTCCAAATGACTACTTCCGAGGCGGAAGTGGATAATAGCTACTTTTCGGTGGTCGTTCTTTTTTCAAGACAATCCATGAAATTTTCTCAAATAGACTGCCACTTTCATTGACTCGTCTTGAGTTACCAGTTATTCGTTTTGATGAAGTTTCCATTTCTACATTCGGTTCGAACATCGCCAATACCTATCTCCCCTTTTCGATTGAACGCTTCTTTCAAATTCAACCATATCGTAACAATATGAAGGGAAGATGGATTGTATGTAATGAACTTGTAAAGATTTCGCTATAGATTTAAGATTTTCCGCAAAATCTCATAATACCTTTATTGACGATCGTGAAATACTCCTCTCAGAAAAGGGAGGCCCATCATTTATTCCAATTCTAATTGTTTCGTTTCTGTCCCTAACAATACAACCGCTAACACACCAATGACAATTGCTCCGCAGAATATGCCGAAAATCAAACCAAAACCATATCCTGCTGCCAGCAATGAGCCGACAAGCAATGGACCGAAAATACCACCGACTCGTCCAATTGCGGCGGCCATCCCTGATCCAGTTGCACGAATCGCCGTAGGATATTGCTCCGGTGAATAGGCATAGAGTGCTCCCCAAGCGCCTAGATTGAAGAAGGATAACAACGCACCAAAAGTAAGCAGCATCGGTAATGTTTCCGCACTTCCAAACACCAATGCACTCGCCGCTGTTCCTAGTAAATACGTTGCCAAAACAAATTTCCGCCCGACACGCTCAATTAACCAAGCAGCTGAAAAATAACCCGGTAATTGTGCAAGTGTCATAATGAGTACATAGCCAAAGCTTTTGATTAAGCTAAAGCCTTTCAGCACCATTACACTTGGCAACCAAAGGAACATGCCGTAATAGGAAAAGACAACCATGAACCATACAATCCATAACATTAACGTTCGACGTGCGTACTTTTTCGACCATAATAATTTCATTTTTTCCAAAGCTGACTGCTTCGGCTTGCCATCCGCCACGAACTTTGGCGAGTCAGGCAATTTTCGACGTAAGTAAATCGCGTAAAAGGCCGGTAATGCCGTAATAATTAATGCGACCCTCCAACCAAAATGCGGAATAACAAAGTACGCAATGAGCGCGGCAATCAACCAACCCGCTGCCCAAAAACTTTCTAGTAACACAACAACGCGACCCCGTTCATGTGCCGCCACACTTTCCGATACAAGCGTTGACGCAACCGGCAATTCTCCACCCAGTCCAGCGCCGACAAAAAAGCGCAAGATTAAAAACGCAGTTAACGTCATCGTCAATGCTGACAACCCACTTGCGACTGAGAATAAAACAAGAGTTATCATAAAAACATTTTTACGTCCAATTCGATCCGCCAGCAAACCAAATCCTAGTGCCCCAACAGCCATCCCAATGGAATTAACGCTACCAATCCAGCCCATCTCACCCGGTGACAATTGCCACTCTATCGCCAATGCTGCAATGACAAACGACAAAATGCCGACATCCATCGCATCGAACATCCAGCCTGTCCCCGCAAGCCCCAATAATTTATTTCTAGAAATCCCCTCATGCTGTTTACTCACCATTCTTCTTCCTCTCGCTAAAACTATAGTGTCTTGACAGTTGTCATTATACTCTCATTTTTAAAGTTATACAATGCGTTTTATGCAATATTCACCGAAAGTAGACAATATAATCACGTAACTAAACCATTTTTACGCAAACCCTACCAACTTTTCTCCCAAACTAAACAATATTCACCTATTTTTCTAGATTAAAAAACTTCCACCCTTCTATAGGATGGAAGCGTATTTTTCAATTAACAACTAAATCACCATCATCGTCAAGATAAGCATGTACACCCAATTTTTTATCCATAAACGTGTAATGCCTTTGACCAATTTGAATTTCTGTTCCCGCATGGGCAAGCCCTATCGTAATCATGCCTTTTTCACCTGTACGGACAACCGTCTTCACAAGATTCTCCGATCCAGTTTCTTGTAGAGATATTTTATGTGTCGCAATAATTTCCCCACCACGACACACACCTTTTACTTTGATACTATCACCGGCTGTCACGGAGCTATGGTACACACCCTTCGACGTCACTTCAATCATGCCACTACTATACAACACACTGTTGATGGCATAGGGTACCGTAAGAAGTGCCTGCGACATTTTCGCCCCGTATAATTCCAATAAATCTCGCGTTTCTTCAATCAACAAAGTAAAACTATCTGCATCCTCTAATCCTGTATGCTGCGCAGTGACAAATATCGAATAAAATTTATTTGCCAAATCTGTCCATTCGGGCGATAGCTCCTGCGCATTATTTTTCACCTTCTGAATGAAATCCTTATTTAACTCTTGAAACGTTGGATATTTCTTTTCCAATAGTAACCGAATGAGATGATTGAGCTCTGGCGTCGTCAAATCATCCCCCTCGTTCCCTCGCATGACCAACACCCGCTGAATAGCATCCTGGATTTGTTCCAATAAAACAATGATTTCCTTTAGCTGCATCGTTAGTTCACCAATGATGAATTCCTGTTGCCCAACACTTATCCTCGATGAAAAAACATTGCCCATCACAACCGCAGATTTCATGGCGTGAATCGTAGCCTTCGTTACGGCTCCACTGACAAATATTGTACCTGTCGCACCAACATACATAGACGTTTGAATACCGCCACCAATTCGCACATCCCCTTCAAAGCGGATATTTCCACTTTCTAGATCGACCTCACCTGCATGGAAATGCTCAGGGTTAACTTCAATAGTAACTAGCTTCTCTCGCCAATCGACAGCGGGTCTTCCCGATATTTCTGCCACAATATCAGTACCTAGTTGCGAGACGTTTTTACCTGGGCGAATGACAATGTCCTTCACCTTTTCAGCAGCAACGACCTGTCCAAGCAAGTTGACGCCATCCGTTCCAGGAACCGAAGGAATATAGGTTGCAATCACTTGACCCGCCTCCACCGAGAGAATCAAATTCAATTCACGAAAATCAACCTTCTCTAATTCCCCTGGTGTTTTTTCCTTGTAGTCGATATGCATTTCTAAATCCCCATCAAGCCCTTCAACAGGCGGTACCCCTTTTGCTACTATAATTTCATAAGGCTTAATGACTTCTGTTAATTTCTTAATCGCTGGGAACAGCAAACCTTTGTGTATACCCATCGCTTTCAGCCGATCCACAATTAGCTGTGGCTTGAGGTCATTGTAGTAGTCGATTTCCTCAACAGCCTCAATCTGAAGCACTTGTTTAAACTCTGTATCGTGAATCGTCCGTTTTACTTTTTTCCCAGGCGTGAAACTAAGCATCGCAAGCATATCCTGCTCAAGTAATTGGATTGAAAACTGCGGGGGAATTAATTCATCGCTGACGATTACATGGACTTTATCGTCTGGTGAAAGAATTGTTCGCCCCAAAACTTGTCTATAATTCACCTCTACTCTACAATTTTTCCCGGGCAAGATCACTGGATAATTATCACCATCAAAGAGTACGTCAATCTTACCATTGAGTATACGAGCGCCCACTACTTCTTGATCGTCCTTCTTTTCTGAAGGTATTTCCATGTTAACGTATTGTTCAACTGTTTCGTCCAATGATTCGCTTTCTAGCTGTGTGACAGTCACTTCCGCCATCATTTTCCTTAAACCAAAAAGGTTTCTTTTAGGATTTGATACAACTTCCACATGAACTTCCTCAATCGTTAATTCTAAAATGGATAACGCCATCTCAACAGCTTGTTCCACTGTTTCTGCTTTCACCGAAATCGATTTTCCCATAACGATTTCACCTCACTAAAATTTCCCTACTAGTCCCTTTATCTTATCATACTTTTCTTTATTATCTAACAATATACCCACTCTTCATCTTCAAACAAAAAAAAAGAACCGATTCACTTTTCAGTGAACCAATCCCTTTTTCATCTTATAATACTTCTTCGATTTCTTTAATCATTTCTTTCACAGATTGTAGTCCGCCACCAGATAGGTACCAGTAGTTAGGATCCAAGTAAATGATTTTCCCATCTTTATAAGCATTTGTTTTAATGACTAACTCATTTTCGATTGAATCTTTAGCACTTGCGTCGCCACCAACTGCTGCGTCACGATCGATAACGAAGAGAATGTCTGGATTCGTTTCAAGAATATATTCGAATGAGATACTTTGACCGTGTGTAGATACTTCAAGGTTTTCATCAGCCGCTTTAAAACCAAATACGTCATGTATAATACCGAAACGTGAACTTGGCCCATATGCACTTACTTTTCCTTCATTTCCAAGAACGATCAATGATTTTCCATCAGTGTTAGCTGATTTCTCACTAACTGTAGCAATTCTGCTATCAATATCTGCAAGCTCTTCTGCCATTTTATCTTCTTTGCCAAATAGCTTCGCAATCATTTCCATGTTTCCTTTGAAGGATTCCATGTACTTCGCTGTATCCACGCCGACAAAAATCGTTGGAGCGATGTCATTTAACTCTTCGTACATAGCAGATTGACGTCCTGAGATGAAAATAACATCTGGTTTCATAGCATGGATTGTTTCAAAGTCAGGCTCTTTCAAACCACCCACATTTGTATACTTCGCATCCTCATATTTTGATAAATAAGAAGGAATATTAGCTTGCGGAACACCTGCAACTTCAATACCTAACTCGTCTAGCGTATCAAGCATACCGAAATCGAAAACAACAATTTTCTCAGGATTTTTTGCGATTTGCGCTTCTCCAAGATCGTGCTTAATTGTGAGGAGTTCTGATTCTTCCGTTTCGGCTACTTCTGGTTCTGCACCGCTACCCGTCGCTTTATCGTCTGCTGCTTCATCATCTTTCGCTCCACATGCTACAAGTAAAGCCATTAACGCTATCATCAATAATGCCATTGCAAGTTTTTTCATCTAAAACCATCCTTTTTTTTTATGAATTAAAGTACACACAGATACGGCAATTATTCATCTGCTTAATAGGAATATCCATATCGTAAATTTCTTTTAATGAATCAGAAGTAATAATGTCATTCGTCGGTCCATCTTTCACAACGCGACCATCCTTCAGCGCAACAATCCGATCTGAATAAACGGAGGCAAAGTTAATATCGTGTAAGACAATGACAACAGTCTTTCCAAGTTCATCAACCAGCCTTCTCAAAATCTTCATAATCTGAACAGAATGCTTCATATCCAAGTTATTAAGTGGCTCGTCAAGTAGAATGTAATCTGTATCTTGCGCAATAACCATCGCGATGAATGCGCGCTGGCGTTGTCCCCCCGATAATTCATCGAGGTAATCATGCTGCATATCCATCAATTCCATGTAATTCATCGCTTGATCTACAACCTTGACATCTTCTGCCGTCAGCCTTCCTCGTGAATGTGGGAATCGTCCAAATGATACTAATTCACGGATCGTCAGACGTACATTCATAAAATTCGATTGCTTCAAAATGGAAATCCGTTTTGAAAACTCATTCGACTTCATCTTCTTAACGTCATCTTTATCGACAAGCACTTCACCAGTATCTGCATCTAGAAGGCGACTAACCATCGACAGTAGCGTCGATTTCCCCGCACCATTCGGCCCGATGAAAGAGGTAATCTTACCTCGATGGATATTGACATTGACCTTTTCAACGACCGCTTTCTTACCATAAAACTTCGATAACTCACGGACTTGGATCATGTAGATCGACTCTCCTTTAATAGTAGATAGATGAAGTAAACACCGCCGACGAAGTTGATGATCACACTAAGCGTTGTTGAAAATGTAAAGATCCTTTCAACAACCCATTGACCTCCGACAAGCGCAATCACACTCATGACGGATGCACCTGCGATTAACACAGAATGCTTATACGTTTTGAAAAACTGATAAGACAAATTCGCAACAATCAAACCAAAAAATGTAATCGGCCCAACAAGAGCCGTTGATACTGCAATCAGGACAGAGGACAGGATGAGCATCGTTTTGACGACTTTATCATAAGAAATCCCTAAGTTAATGGCAGTATCTCTTCCAAGTGACAGAACATCAAGTTCATTGATAGATCTCCAGCCTATGAAAAATGTGATGACGACAATCGCAAGCGCCCACCACACGAGCTCACCACTAACATTATTAAAGCTTGCAAACATCTTATCCTGTACGAGCATGAATTCATTTGGATCAATCAATACTTGTAAAAACGTCGTAATACTTCCGAAGAATGTTCCGACGATGATTCCAACGAGTAACAGGAAGTAGATAGGCTGTTTCCCTCCCCGGAATAAAAACCGGTAGAGAATGAGCGCAAATAGGATCATTGCTCCAATCGATAAGACAAAGTTCACATGTTTGTTGATGATCATCATATGACCTGAACCAAAGAAGAAAATGAGAACTGTTTGTAAAAGTAAATAGAGAGAATCCAATCCCATAATACTAGGTGTCAAAATCCGATTATGCGTAATTGTTTGGAAAATAACTGTCGAATAAGCAATTGCGACGCCTGTAATGACCATCGCCAATACTTTAATAGCCCTACGAGGCAACGCATAATCATAACTTCCGTTTAAACCTTGAAACAGATAAAGACTACAGAAGAGAGCAGCAATTATGGCAAGTATGAGTAGCTTCGTTGAATTACGCATAGGCCTTCCTCCTAAACAACAAGTAAAGGAAGATTCCGCTACCAATTACCCCAACCATCAAACTGATTGAAATCTCATAAGGATAGATAAGCACCCTGCCCAAAATATCACAAATGAGTAGGAATATCGCACCGAGTAATGCAGTATGTGGCAAAGTCTTCTGTAAATGGTCTCCTTTAAATATAGAAACGATATTTGGAATGATTAATCCGAGGAACGGAATCATCCCAACCGTTAACACAACCGTAGTCGTAATAAGAGCAACTAATATAAGTCCGATATTGACAATTCGTCTATAAGCAAGTCCGAGGTTTTTAGAGAAATCTTCCCCCATTCCGGCAACCGTAAATCGATTAGCATAGAGATAGGTTATGATGAGCACCGGAATGCTTATGTATAGAAGTTCGTAACGCCCCTTCATAATCATCGAAAAATCACCTTGTAGCCATGCCGACATATTTTGGATGACATCCGCTCTATAGGCAAAAAACGTCGTAATCGACGATAGAATATTTCCGAACATCAGCCCGACAAGTGGAATGAAAATCGCGTCCTTGAACTTGATACGGTCAAGAATTTGCATAAACAGTAGCGTGCCGGCAAGCGCAAATACAAAAGCGACGATCATTTTTTCAATCGTGGATGCGTTCGCAAATAACAACATCGAGACGAGAATCCCAAGACGTGTTGCATCTAGCGTACCTGCTGTCGTCGGAGAAACAAATTTGTTCCGGCTTAGCTGTTGCATAATGAGACCCGCAATACTCATCCCTGCTCCTGCAAGGAGAATGGCGACCAGTCGAGGCAGACGGCTAATTAAGAATATTTCCGTTTGTTCCGATTTAAAATCTAGCAGATCCATCGGCGTAATACGGCTCACCCCTACAAAAAGCGATAGGAATGAAAGAGTGATAACTGCGACTATCAAATAACGTTTCTTCATGGGTATCACCGATATCGATTATTTGCATTCAATTGAGAATGATTCTAATGAAAACCGTTATCAATTAGCTGCAAATTCAATTATAGCATGACTGAAAGTCGTGTCAACGGATAACTGAAAATGATTATCAACGGAAAGGACGTTGATATGAAAAATGAGGTTCTATGCCCATAACGGAGGGAATATCAAACTACGTCAATTTTGTGAACGGTTTGATTTTAGGGTGAAAGTGGAGGGTAAATAATGAATTCCATTAAAGATTGCTACGGCACTGGGGGAGGTCATTGCTTAGCTGATCCACTCTTCACCGTAACAATGGAAATCGAACGGATATAGCCTAGTATTATAATTCCAATGAAAACTCGACTACCTCGCGTGAACTGGGATACCTATTCCCGAAACTGGGATACCCGGAACGCAAACTGAACTACCTTTCACGAAAACTCGACTACCTCGCGTGAACTGGATAGCACTGTCACATTTCAGCATACCAAAAAAGCACCGGAATGGTTATCCGGCGCCTACATTTACTGTCCTTACTGCCCCATCGCTTCATTAATATCCAAAGCGTTATCAAGTATTTCTTGTGGGATTTCAATTTTATCAATTTCGTTAATCTTACTTAGTTTCGCATTGACCTTCTGATCAATACGCATTTCCTCACCATCAACTTGCATCTTCATATCCATTTTCATGTTGAACGCATTTGTGTAGAACGTCTTTTTGTCGATGTAAATCTCATACTCTAAGCTTTTCATTTCAATATTCTCCATCAATTCCGCTGCTTCTGCGCTTGCATCTACATCCGCTGGTAAATTTTCCATAGCAATTTCCTTAAACAGCTTACTAAATTTCTCGCCAGAAGCTGACAATTTAAGAATGTATTCATCATCCGTTTGTTCGAACTTGAAATCTTCCACAAATTCTTTGAACATGTTCATGTCAAGCGTCGGGTCTGCGCTGCCTGCTTGTGCTAGTAAATCTTCGTACATTTCAGCCGGTAATTTTAACCACTGACCAGACATTGGATCATTCATGAAAAATCCTTCTTCTGTCATGTAAATTTCCATTTCCGTTACACCTTGCTCACCCATATCCACATCCATCTTCTGATACATCGCAAGCGGGTCAACAACCATATCCATGTCCATTTTAATTTTACTGTTCATCGTTCCTTCTTGACCTGGAATTTCCATCAATTGATTAATATTCATTGTTGCATGCATACTCACTTGTTCCGCGGATGCCTCCGTCGCCTTTTCGAATACTTCCTGTGCCGTCAACCCGCTCGGCTCCTCAAGTTCTACTTTCTTCCCCGTCTCAGCATCTGTTTTCGGCTCCGCCGGTGTATTGCATGCCGCAAGTCCGAGGGCGAGAACACCAACTGCCATCCCTTTTATCCAATTCTTCATATCATTCAATTCCTTCCTTTACTCTTTTTAACTACATCTATTCATACGAGACATAATAGAAAGAGTTCCCTTTTTTGATGAATGCAATGAAGTTGAATAATAAGTCCTATACGGATTAAATAGCTAAATATATGCATTTCGCTAGCAGACATGCACTCCATTTCCTTCGATTTCAGAAATAAATAAGTCGTCTTCTCAAAGAAAATCCGCTATACTAACCAATATCAATGAAGTGGAGGATTTTACCGTATGCTAAAGAAATTCTTTTCTTATTATAAGCCACATAAGCGACTGTTCATTATCGACTTTTCTAGTGCGATTTTTGTGGCACTACTCGATCTCGCCTTCCCCGTTGCCGTCAAATGGTTCATTGACGATTTGTTACCAACAGGGAATTGGGGAAAAATCATTGGTATAAGCATTTTACTGTTGCTTGTCTACTTACTCAGTACAGTTCTTCAATATATCGTTAGCTATTTGGGACACAAGCTGGGTATCAATATCGAAACCGATATGCGTCAGCAGCTATTCACTCATGTACAACGGCAATCATTCCGATTTTTCGATAACACAAAAACGGGTCATATTATGAGCCGAATTACGAATGATTTATTCGATATTGGCGAACTAGCTCATCATGGACCAGAGGATGTTTTCATCGCAATCATGACGGTTATCGGTGCTTTCATCATTATGTATAACATTAATCCAGAACTTGCTATTATCGCCATCGTCATGGTTCCTTTCCTGGTTGTCCTTGTCACATTCTGCAATAAGAAAATGAATGCAGCGTGGCAAAACATGTATGGCAAAATTGCAGATGTCAACGCACGTGTCGAAGACTCGGTTTCAGGGTCACGCGTCGTTAAATCCTTCACAAACGAGGAGTTTGAAATTGCACGTTTCCGTAAAGATAACGGTAATTTTCGAATTGCCAAGCTCGTCGCCTATAAAGTGATGGCCTGGACGCATTCTAGCATGTTCATGATGACGCGGTTAGTGACGCTTATTGTACTCGTCGTCGGTGCATGGTTTGTCCACGAAAAAAATATGTCTATCGGGGATCTTGTCAGCTTTGTGCTTTTCGTCAATGTACTCATCAAACCTGTTGACAAAATTAGTGCGCTACTTGAATTGTATCCAAAGGGAATGGCTGGCTTCCGCAGATTCCTAGATTTGATTGAACAGGAGCCTGAAATCCAGGATCGACCGAATGCCATTGCCGTGCCTCATTTAAACGGCAATATCGTCTTCGATGACGTCCATTTCCATTACGATGGCAACAAAGCAGTACTGAAAGGCATTGATTTGAACATTCATGCGGGACAAACAGTCGCATTCGTCGGGCCATCTGGTGCCGGAAAAACAACAATTTGTTCACTGATCCCACGTTTTTATGATGTCAATGAAGGATCCATTGCCATTGACGGCTTGGATATTCGCGATATGACGCAGCACTCCTTGCGCTCCCAAATCGGAATTGTTCAGCAAGATGTCTTTTTATTCACAGGTACTATCAAAGAGAATATTGCCTATGGAAAATTAGACGCAACGACTGAAGAAGTGCTTGAAGCTGCGAATAAAGCACATCTTGAAAATTTCATTGCATCACTTCCAGATGGTTACGATACGCAGATTGGAGAACGCGGCTTGAAATTATCAGGCGGACAGAAGCAACGTCTTGCTATCGCTCGGATGTTTTTGAAAAACCCTCCGATTCTTATTTTGGATGAAGCGACATCCGCACTCGATACAGAAACAGAACGGATCATTCAACAATCACTTGCCGAACTAGCGGAAAACCGAACAACACTTGTCATCGCGCACCGTCTAGCTACCATTCGTGATGCAGACCGCGTCATTGTCGTCACAGAAGACGGCATTGCGGAAGACGGTAAATACGATGAATTAGTCAATCAAGGTGGGATTTTTGCTAAGTTGCATAATAATCAATTCGTGGAGGTTTAACTTCCGAGAAAGTGGCTATACTAGGAGCATCCCACCCCCCTTTCTCTTATATAGAAAACAGCACCGCATGACAGTAATTGTCATGCGGTGCTGTTTTTTTAATGACTGATGATAAACTGTTCAAACTTTTTCCGCTCAGAAAGGTCCATTTCAACCGTCATCAACGTGCCGTCTTCCTCGTACTCCGCGCTCTTCACATTTGCCCTATCATTTAAATAGGACACGATATCACCGCGATCAAATGGAATGAGCAATTTACACGTAATGTATTGGCCAAAAATCTTTTTCTTAATTAATTCTACGAGTTCGTCCAGCCCTTGTCCTTCTTTCGCAGACAGCCAGACGCTATCATCGCTCACTTTTGGATAGCGGATACCCGCAAGATCCGCCTTATTATAAATATTCAGCGTCTCCACATTTTCTACCCCTACAGCGTGTAACGTATCATTCGTCACTTCCATCATATAGCTATGCTCGGTATTCGACACATCGACAACATGTAGAAGAAGATCCGCATCTCGCGCTTCCTCCAATGTCGAGCGGAATGCTTTGACGAGATGAGTGGGGAGCCTAGACACAAAACCAACCGTATCTGTTAATATGAATTGCTTATTATCAATCAATTTTACATTGCGGACGGATGTATCGAGTGTCGCAAATAACATATCCTCTTCATAGACTTGCTTTGCATTTTCGGCATCCATCTTCATTAGCAATTTGTTCATCAATGTCGACTTGCCCGCATTCGTATACCCTACAATCGACACAACGGGCGTACCACTTTTCTTACGTTGCTTACGCTGTGTATCACGCTGATCCTTGACATGGTCCAGGTCACGACGTAGTTTAGCAATCTGGTCTTCAATTTTCCGTCGGTCGAGTTCAAGCTTCGTTTCCCCAGCACCCTTATTCTGGAGTCCCCCGCCTGTACCTCCCCCTTGTCGTCCGAGTGAAGCACGTAAACCGACAAGGCGTGGCAGCATATATTGCAACTGCGCCAGTTCAACTTGCATCCGAGATTCACTTGTTCTAGCACGCCTCGCAAATATATCCAAGATCAGCATTGTTCGATCAATGACCTTACACTGCAGTTCCTGCTCCATATTTCGAATTTGAGACGGTGACAATTCATCGTTAAAAATCACTAGATTAGCATCTAATTCTTCATAGAAATGGCGAATTTCTTCAATTTTTCCTTTACCAACATAATGAGAGGGATGGCGACGTTCTAAATTCTGCGTCACTTCACCGACCACCTCGACAGCAATCGCTTCCGCTAAATTTTTCAATTCTTCCATTGCATAGGCAAAATGCTCATCTTTTTGCTCATGCACGCCGACAAGCACCGCGCGTTCCACTAACACTTCCATCCAACGACCCCTCTCCAGCCTTACCATAGGTCTATTTATCTTACCATATGTAGATTCACGCACCAATTAGGGCGGTTTCTCTTCTAGTCAGCCTGCCCAATGACAACATCCGTCAATCTATCCATGCCTCCTTCATGCTCCACAAATTTCAACACAACATTCGATAAAGCGATATCATTGGCGTCACCCACTTTTTGTGACAATAAAATCGCCCATTCCGCCGTTTCACGTAGCGGATCCTCGACACTAAAAACGCATTCCTTAATTTCCAGTTGTTCATTAGCCGCTGAAATTGTCCCCTCTTCACGTAGCTTAGCAAAACGAATGTCCTCCGCGTCCTCCCACTCAATAAAAAAGGGATACGGCAATTCATTCGATACGGGTTGATCGACAAACAGCATCTTCCACTTTCGCAATTGCCCCGTAGCCGTTCTTCGTTCTGCATTGAGCACACCAGACGTGCGGAATCCTTTATTCTCAATCTCATCTTTAAATTGCTCAATTCCATCAATCGATAGACAAATCGTTCCCCAGCCTTCACCATCTTTTAGGTCATGTAGCAGCAACCTCGTAAGTGGATGGTCCACCGTGCCCGCAATATCCGGCCGTTCAACAGCCAACCATTCAATATAAGCATTTTTCACGTACATCAATGCATTATGCGTTCCCCATTGCTCGTGACGACCACCCACAACAGCATGCTGCTGTTCCGCAACCCACTCATCTGGTGTTCGACTTGTGAAATAGACAACATGATCCAGTTTCATAAGTGCAATTCCTCCTTTTGAAGTAGAAGAAAAGCCTGCAGTATGCACCACAGGCTTTCCATCTTACTTATCTTCGCTAAGAATTTTCAGTGCTTCATCAAACTCTTTGTCGATTTCATTATTTTTCTTATAAGTCATATTACTTACAAGAACCGCAACAATGAGACAGAGTATGAAACCAGGGATAATTTCATAAAGAGTGCCAGTAAGCGCCTCGATATTACCCCAAATCATAACTGTAACGGCACCCGTAATCATACCCCATAGCGCGCCTTTTGTTGTCAGCTTGCGCCAGTAAAGAGATAGCAGAATGATTGGTCCGAATGAAGCACCAAACCCTGCCCAAGCAAATGATACGATACTCAAAATGGACTCGTTATTCGGCCAAGCAAGTACGATTGCAATTAACGAAACAATCAGGACAGACATTCTTCCTAAGAAGACGTAATGCTTATCTGTCGCATCTTTCTTCATAAACGTTTTGTACAAGTCTTCAACAAGCGCTGAAGACGATACAATCAATTGTGAAGAAATCGTACTCATAACCGCTGCAAGAACAGCTGCAAGCATGATACCTGCGATAAATGGATGGAAAATAATTTGTCCAAGAACGATAAATACCGTTTCATTATCTACCAGTGTTGCATTCGTATTTTGCTGGTAGTAAGCAATCCCTACAAGTGCCGTCGCAACTGCACCGAATAAACTTAAAAACATCCAGCCAATTCCGATACGACGTGCTTTTTTCGCTTCTTTATGTGAACTTATTGCCATGAAGCGGACGATGATATGCGGCTGGCCAAAATAACCCAATCCCCAAGCAGCCGCCGACAAGATTCCTAAGAACGAAGCCCCCGATACAAAATTCAATAATTGTGGATCAACAGCACGGATACTTGCTGCCGTTTCTCCAAATCCACCTGTAATGAAAACGCCTACAATTGGAACAAGAAGAAGAGCTAAGAACATAATAACCCCTTGCACAACATCCGTATAACTAACCGCCAAAAACCCGCCAAATAATGTATAGAAAATAACGACACCAGCAACAATTAATAAACCTAGATGATAATCCAAGCCGAATGAGCTAAGGAAGAACTTACCCCCTGCTACCATTCCTGAAGAGACGTAAAACGTAAAGAAAATAAGAATGATAATTCCTGAAGCAATCCGTAACAGACGTGATTTGTCCTTTAATCGACTTTCCAAGTAACTTGGAATCGTAATGGAATCACTTGATACTTGTGTATAGACCCGAAGTCGTGGTGCAACAAATACCCAGTTCAAGTACGCACCGATTGTTAATCCGATAGCGATCCAAGCCTCTACCAATCCATTGAGATAGATTGCACCTGGCAATCCCATCAGCAACCAGCCCGACATGTCAGCAGCACCGGCACTGAGAGCGGTTACAGCTGGCCCGAGCGCTCGCCCACCAAGCATATAATCCGTTAGATTAGACGTGCGCTTGAATGCGTACCAACCGATAAAAATCATTGCCCCCATGTACAAAATAATAGAAATTAGCTGATACATTTCATTTGACAATTATAATTCCCCCTTTCAAAAGTTATATTCATCATACCATTTCCTTAAGAACATTAAGATAGTTATTTTAAAATTTATCCTAAAACAATATTTGCCAAGCAATGTGAGACAAATTCATAGTGTTTTCGTGTCATTCCCCGGGAAATAATTAGGTTTCGACACAGATTTTTCAGATGGAAAGAGATGTGTTTTTATAATCGAATAATCACTTTTAGGTTTAACATTCTTTTTTTCGGGAATCGTCATGATAAGGTGACGGCACATGCATCTAACATCATAGAAACAGCCACCGGAATAACTCCCATTTCATATAGAAAAAGTGCATTTCTTGTGGTCAGGCAAGAGATGTGCTTTTTCTCATTTGTTCATTCTGTATCGGAACCAATCTATTCCATCGGAAAAACCCTTCCCCGTGCATCTTTATAAACAACATGCTGGCGGTCAAACTTTGTCGGTGAATCAAGGCCAGCTGCTGCTGCAATTCGAAATAGTCCCTCTCGCATTGTCAAAATATAATTGGTCACACGATATTTCTTTTCTTCTACAACAAGTGCTTGTTGCAGTTTTTTATCTGTCGTTGCAACACCGGTTGGACATTCATTCGTATGGCATTTATGCGCCATAATGCAACCGACAGATATCATAAAGCCACGGGCAACCTGGACAAGGTCCGCCCCCATCGATAGGGCGATTGCTGCGCGATCGGGTGTTGTAATCTTACCCGATGCGATAATTTTAACGCTATCGCGCACCTCGTATTTTTTCAAGGCATCGTCAAGGAGAATGAGTGATGACCGAAGCGGCAAACCAACACTGTCCGCTAAATCCTGATACGTTGCTCCCGAGCCGCCCTCCCCACCATCTAATGATATGAAGTCCGGTCCCATACCTGTTTCATGCATGAATGATGCGAGCTCTTCGGCATCCTGCTTACTGCCAATGACAATCTTCATACCGACTGGCTTACCAGAATGCTGTCGAATCTTTTCGATAAAATCAAATAAAGTCGGATAGTCATCGAACTGGTGAAAACGGTTTGGACTGTTGATCGTCGTGTAAGGTACAACATTGCGAATCGCCGCAATTTCTTCCGTCACTTTTTCCCCTTCGACATGCCCACCGCGCATTTTCGCCCCTTGCGCTAACTTAATTTCAAATGCTTTGACCTGTGGAATTTCGGCTTTTTCACGTAGCCGCTCCCAACTGAACTCGCCGTCCTCTGTTCGGAATCCGAATAAGCCAGAACCAATTTGCGCAATGATATCCGCCCCACCTGCTAAATGATGTTGAGAAAGGCCACCCTCACCCGTATTCATCCAAGCACCTTTCGCCATGCCAATCCCCTTCGATAATGCGGTAATTGCATTTTCCCCAAGTGCCCCGTAGCTCATCGCAGATTGCCCAAGCATACTGCGCACATGGAAAGGTTGCTGACAATTCGGTCCAATAATAATCGCATCCTCTTCAGGCAACAGCCAAGGCAACGCCGGTAGCTCCTCACGATGCTCTTTCCGAGAAAATAAATAATCACCGTCGACCACATAGCGCATCGTATCCACAAGTCCATCATTGTCCACTCGCATTTCCTCATTTTGTTTCGTGAACATCGCATTGCGGATAAAATAGCCAGCCTCATTGAAATCCCGCTTCGAGCCAAAACCAATGATACTGTTCAAATATTTCCCCGGCATGACCATGTGCAAATATTCCTCACGGTTGAACGGTTCTCCGTCATTGTCATCGTCGAATAAGTATTGACGTAGCTCCGGTCCGGTTTTCTCCAACATATAACGCATCCGTCCTAAAATCGGATAGTTCCGCAAAATCGCGTGTTGCCTTTGCCTTCTATCATAAAAGTAAAGAAAAAGGATAATCGCAATCGGTACAATAATGAGCAACAATGTCGTAATTGAAATACTCTCTATCCAAAACATATCTCCACCCCTTCTCCAAGCGTTAATAAGTGTTTACCACTAATGAAATCTGTTAATCTTATTCTACAGAACTTTTTGGAGGGATTCCATGGTCATCGAATTATTAACCGCACACGCATCCGTACGAAAGTATAAAGACAGTCCACTATCTAAAGAAAATGTAGCCGAACTTGTTCGTGCAGGGCAACATGCCGCAAGCTCTAATTTTGTCCAAGCATATTCCGTTATCCATGTGACAGATGCTGACAAACGAGCGAAACTGGCCGAACTTGCAAAAAATCCACAACAAATTTTAACAGCAGGTGCTGTACTTGTTTTCTGTATGGATTTTCATCGCATCCAACAAGGAGCAAGTTTACTTGGAAAAGAGATCGACTTTTCACATGCAGAAAGTCTACTTGTCGGCGTGACAGATGTTGCTTTATTTGCCCAGAACGTCGCGATTGCAGCAGAGTCACAAGGATACGGCATTTGCTATATCGGCGGCGTGCGTAATGCACCCGAAGAAATAAGCACACTGTTCAACCTACCCACAGGCGTTGCACCAATGTTTGCTATGACAATCGGTGTTCCAGACGAGGCCAATGAAGTGAAACCGAGATTGCCGATAGAAGCCATCCTCCATGAAAATAACTATGATGCCAACAAATACGAAGACGTCATTCCAATCTATGATGAAATCATGAACGACTATTACTTAAGCCGCGGATCAAACCGAAAAGATGCCGCCTGGTCTGACGCTATGGCAACGTTTTTAGGCTCACCAAAACGGACATATATGAAAGCATTTTTGGATAAGCAAGGATTTGAATTTAACTAGGAGAGATGAACATGCAATTTGAAGAATTACTAAAGGAACTCACACGTCGGATAACAGATGGATCTTTCATCAACGCAACCATCAGCCAGCCCCGAACAAAGACAGACGAAGTGAAACGGGTAAAAGTGAAGCCTGTGGAGATAAAAGGACAGCTGCATATCCAATTTGAATATCAGCATGAACGCATTTTAAAGCACGAAAATGTTACACCCGATGAATTACAGGATCACTTACAACAACTGCTTGAGCGCTTCAAACAGCTCCACGCCGAATTTTCAGATGAAAAAATCCATGTCCAACTATCTAAAAAGTTCAAGGTGATGTGGAAATCGGACAAAGTAAACTCCGGAAAAGTGGCTGATCTTTCCCACAACCGGAAGAAAAATTATTTATTAGATGAAAACACGCCGTATCCATTTCTTGTACGCCTCGGTGTTCAAACACCAGACGGCAAAGTAAAAAAGCAAAAGCACGACAAATTCAGGCAAATTAATCGCTTCGTTGAATTCATTGACGACTCACTTGCCCACTTGCCAAAAGACCGCACCGTGCGGATTCTTGACTTTGGCTCAGGGAAATCCTATTTGACGTTCGCACTGTATCATTACTTACGCATCGAAAAAGGACTCGATATTAAGGTAACTGGCCTTGATTTGAAAAAAGAAGTGATTGAGGAGTGTAGCCGCATTGCGCAAGATCTTGGCTACGATGATTTGGAGTTTCTTGTCGGTGATATTAACGACTACAACGACGAAACGTCTGTCGATATGGTCGTTACTTTACATGCGTGTGATGTCGCGACAGATATGGCGCTTGCTCGGGCAGTGAAATGGGGGGCAAAAGTCATCTTGAGTGTTCCTTGCTGTCAGCATGAACTGTTCTCACAAATCAATTCCCCCGCGCTCGACATCATGCTCCAGCACGGGCTCATCAAAGAACGATTCGCCGCACTTGCAACTGACTCTATCCGTGCCGAACTATTGTCACTCGTCGGCTACGAGGCGCAACTGCTAGAATTCATTGATATGGAGCATACGCCGAAGAACGTCTTAATACGAGCCTACCTTACAGGTCGCAAGCCATCTGCCGATGACTTTACACGCTACCATGCATTCAAAAACCTGTTAAACGCTGAGCCATTTTTGGAAAATGAATTACGGGATTTATTAATTTAATAAGCAAACCCCTCCCCATTTATACGATACAAATGAGGAGGGGATTTTTCAACTTAATTCAGCAAATATGTTTGTGCCGAAAGCGAAGCGTCAGCTACAGAAGTTCCCCACTTCTATAAATGTTTGGATGAATGCTAGCTATATCTTCAAATTCAGCGGGGTCCAACCCCTTGCTGAATAGTAGAACTCAGACTAAAACCGCCGCGTCCTGCGGCAACATCTGAGTAACCAACATCCTGTTGGCCCAAGCCTCCAAGGAAGGATGCAGTTCAACCCTTCCCC
>NZ_JAWLIR010000020.1:0-56788 GCF_033485195.1 Sporosarcina beigongshangi | reverse complement strand
CTCAGACTAAAACCGCCGCGTCCTGCGGCAACATCTGAGTAACCAACATCCTGTTGGCCCAAGCCTCCAAGGACGGATGCAGTTCAACCCTTCCCCGATGTCACAGATTTTGAAGGGAGTTAATTGAGCACGCTCAATTCAAAATCCGGACACAATCACGCCGCGGCGTGATTGATCTTACCTTAGTAGTCATCACTATACCTCGCTAAATAGGGGAATATCAGTAGTAAGGGAATTGTTAGCAAAAGGAGCATAACTATCAATGAAAGAATCGGCGGATTGTAAGTATTCACCACATACAATCCAAGCGGAGTCATAGGTACTACAATTAAAACAAATAGGAACCTCGAAGCAACTAGCACCTTATGTTTTGTGCCACATTGCCTACATGTAATTGGTCTGTACGCTAGCCAAAGAGATTTGTTGATCTCACTCCATGTAAATGAAGCATTGCAGTGATCACATTTTTGTAATTTCATATGTACTAACCCCTATTCCTTTATTCATAATAGCCATTCGACTCAGGTAGTTTCTTATACTCGTCTTTTACTATCACAAGGGAATGAACATATTCTTGCAACTCCATAATAGCTTGTGAATCCGGTGTATCACTACAAAGCAACGCATACCTGATGATATTCAAATCCCCATTAAGCTGAATGATCCATTCCGTTCTCAATTCAGGTTCAGTCGCACATTGTGCATTTTCATCGTCCTCAAAATCCAGCTTCCCCATTATATCGAGGGCAACCATTTTATTGTAAACGTCCTGCATTTCTTCATCCGTTAACGCTATAGGTGCCTCCACTACGCCATCTTCCACCAAGTCCTTTACAACAGTGTCCGTAAAGGTATCGACTTTTTGCCTGCCTTCCACTCCATATTCCACACTGAAATCGAATTCCTCAGGCATTTCTTTGGGATAGACTATAGAAGAACATGCTGCCAACATCAATACGACCGGCAACAACCATCTCCAACCCTTCACATACAATGAAAACACCCTCGTTTCATTAGAATTTCTTATTTATTCCAACGTCACGTCCAAAAACACATAGCCATCCCGTTCATGTTGCCCCGAAAATACAACAGGCACACGCTCACTGAAAATAGGACCGTCCACAACAACGGTATGAAATTCACCGGATTCACCACACGAATCAATGCCAAGCGCATCCAATTCATCCATCAGCTCTACAGTAAATTTGCGACCAATGAAATGTGCAGGCATCATTTTTGTATTAACAACGACAATATAGGCCTCAAATCCCGCTGCCACGAATTCCTCTAATAAGCTACGGCGAGGCTCTAGCCATAACGGATGCACCGCTTCCATGGAAACCTTCGCACACGTTTTCTGCACCCAGTGCAAATGGTCTTCAAGATCGATATCTCCGAAAACAGCGTGGTTAATGCCCAACTCTTTACAGGCGTCCATGGCATCTAAAAACTGTTCTTCGTAGCCACTCCAGCTTGCTCCCCGAATCATTAAAGGCACGCCTAACTTTTCCGCTTGTGCTTCAACGACTGCAAAAGGTAAGGCATGCGATTTTGACCGCTCTTTATTCTCCTCAAACATTGTCCACAATCGCTTCGGATTGCCCCCTGCTTGCATCGCCCGATAATACGCCATTGCGGAATCTTTTCCACCACTCCATGACGCTACAAATGATATACCCTTCATGCTACCACTCCCTCTTACTCTTGTATTTATTTTACCATAGCTTTACGATTATCTTACAAAAAATTCCGTTAACTGTCTGTCTTTCATAAAACCAAACTTTTCACAGCTATGCCCCGTCAAATAAATGTAACGTGCTCGCGACATGTTGGAAATTGGAGAAGGTGATCTTTTGTCATGACAAAAAATGAGAAGTTCGAACTTGTAGAAAACTTTATAGTCGAAAACCGGGAAGCTCATTACCGGCTTGCATATAGCTATGTGCGCAATAAAGAAAATGCACTGGATATCGTACAAGATGCCATTGTAAAAGCACTACATTCAGTGGATCGACTAGATGAGCTGGCCTTCCTCAAAACATGGTTTTATCGGATTATCGTCAATACCGCTATTGATTTTATTCGCAAGCATCAGAGGGTAGCTGTGATGGACGATGACATCCTCGATCGCTTTTTACCGCAACTTGAAGATGAAATAACGGATATAGACTTACAAAAGGCCATCGATCAACTACCGCCAAAATATAAGACACTCATCATTCTTCGATTTTTTGAGGATTTAAAGATCGATGAAATCGCCGAAGTGACGGGTGACAATGTCAATACAGTCAAAACGAGATTATATGCGGCTTTGAGGAAATTACGTATTGAAGTTGGAGAGGAGTTCAGATAATGAATAAATTGAACAAGTTAAAAAAGGATTATGATGAAACGGAAATTCCGTCCGAATTAGAGGATATTGTGAATGCATCCATCCAAAAGGCAAAAGCCTCACGTAAGAGGCGTCCACTTTTAAAACAGTGGACAATCGGCGTTGCTGCAGCGGCTGCTCTTTTCATTGGGAGCATCAATATGAGTCCATCTTTTGCGCAGGCGATGGCCAATGTGCCTGTACTCGGCGCGTTCGTCAACGTCTTAACCGTGCAACAATTGACAGTGGATAAAGAAACCTATCAAGCGGATATCTCTACACCTGCAATTGAAGGCCTGGCGGATAAAGAGCTTCAAGCAATGTTAAACAATAAATATATCCAAGAAAATAAAGCACTCTTTGAACAATTTGAAAAGGACGTTTCAGAAATGGAGAAATCGGGTGACGGTCATCTTGGCGTTATGGCTGGCTACGAAATAAAAACAGATACAAATCAGTTACTCTCCATCGCACGCTATGAGTTAAACATCGTCGGGTCTTCTTCCACAATTATGACCTATGACACGATTGATAAGGAGAACAGTATTTTAATCACATTGCCAAGCCTATTTAAAGATAAAAATTACGTGGACGCCATTAGCTCATACATTTTGGATGAAATGGCTCAGCAAATGACAACTGATGAAAATATCGTGTACTTTTTAAAAGACGAGTCGCAGGAAGGCTTTGAAAAAATCCGACCTGACCAAGATTTCTATATTACAGCTGACAATAAGCTCGTTATTTCATTCCAAAAATATGAGGTTTCACCTGGTTCTATGGGCATCGTGACGTTTGAAATCCCAACGGACATTTTGCAAGAACACCTAGTGAGCGATGCCTATATTAAATAACTACAGAAAAGCAGACACGCAATTGTGTCTGCTTTTTTCATGACTTTTTAATCCACAATATTCAGGGTAAACTCTAAATCAGATTCCAAATGCGTTCGCATCAATTCACTTGCCCGCTCTGGCTCTCGATCACTAATTGCACGCCAAATTCCTTCGTGCTCATCAATTAGGAATGGTCGCTTATAAAGCACGACTGCTCGGCTAAACAAATAAATAACTGATTGCATTTTATCGACCGTGTCAATCATGATTGGATTGCGGCATTCTCGCACAATTAGATCATGAAATCGCTTATTCGCCTGAACTGTTTCATCAGAAGAGCCTAACCTTGCCTTCTCGATGCAAGAGTGCAATTCCGCCAAATCTTCTTCTATCATATAAGACGCCGCCATCTCCGCTGCATGACATTCGATAAGAATCCTCATTTGAAATAAATGCCGCAAATCCGTCTCTGTCGGCTGAATCACTTTTTTCCTTTTGATCAAACCCTCTTGCTCTAGCCGGCGAATCGCTTCGCGAATTGGGGTCCTACTGACACCAATTTCCTCGGCCATCCTCTCCTCAACCAGCTTCATGCCTCCTGGGTAAGTTCCGTCCAGTATGTGGTCACGTATGATTTCATATGCCTGTCGTTGAGCTGTCATCGCTGTATGTTGCAATAAATTTCCCTCCACATTTCCGTGTATACAATAAGTATACTCGATTTACCACTTAATCGGCATTTTAATCATAAATGTATTCATTTCAAAATAAATTGTATACAAGTCAGAATACTTATTGTATACTCCTATTAATGAATGTAGGCGCTTTCAAAATATCGAAGGAGGAATCATCATGAATATAGGATTTATCGGACTCGGAATTATGGGTAGACCCATGGTACTTAATTTACTAAAAGCAGGCTTTCATGTAACCGCTTTTGACGTTAGTGAAGAAGCAAGAAAAATCGTCGTTGCTGCTGGTGCAACTGAAGCGCAATCACCCCGTGAAGTCGCAGTAAAAAGTGATTGCATCATCACGATGCTTCCAAATGCAGCCATCGTAAAGCATGTATTATTGGGTGAAAATGGTGTAGTTGAAGGGGTAAAAGCCGGTACAGTTATCGTTGACATGAGCTCAGTCTCTCCAGTAGACTCCCAATATTTCGCACAAGAATTTTCAAAGAAAGATGTCGCATTTCTAGATGCTCCAGTCAGTGGCGGTGAACCGAAAGCAATCGATGGAACGATGTCAATCATGATTGGTGGAGACGAAAAAGCACTAGGGAAAGTGCTACCAGCTTTACAAGCGATGGGCGAAGACATCACACATGTAGGTGCTAGCGGTAGTGGTTCAACGACAAAACTTGCGAACCAAATTTTGGTGAACGTCACGATTGCGGCAATGTCTGAAGCCGTTGTTCTAGCGGCAAAAGCTGGTGTTGATGTAGAAAAAATGTATCAAGCAATCCGTGGGGGACTCGCTGGAAGTGCAGTTTTGGATGCAAAAATACCACTTGTACTTGATCGGAATTTTGTGGCGGGCGGGCGTATTGATATCAACTTAAAAGATTTAACAAATGTACTTGACGCCGGAAGAGAAATTGGCGTGCCTATGCCACTTACGTCAAATGTCGTAGAAATGTTCCATGCATTGAAAGTGGATGGAAAGGCAGCAGATGATCATGCTGGATTAGTTCAATACTATGAAAAACTAGCGAACTTTGAAGTGAAGAAAGGTGGGAGCAAGTCTTGAATAATGTGCTAAAGCGGGTGACTAGTCTTCCTGCTTATGGTTCAGACCTAGAAAACTTATGGCAACAGGAACGTACAGCCTTTTCGCATAAAATTATTGTGCTGGACGATGATCCAACGGGCGTCCAAACCGTTCACGGAGTTCCCGTATTCACGGATTGGTCAGAGGAAACCATCACGGCTATGTTCCAAGAGGAGCGGCAGATGGTCTTCCTCCTAACAAATTCACGTGCATTTTCGACAGATAAAACACGTCAAGTGCATACAGAAATCGCAGAGAGAATTGCTCGCGTTGCTGAACAACAAAAGCAAGCTTTTCTACTCATCAGCCGTGGAGACTCCACTTTACGGGGGCATTACCCACTAGAAACAGTGGTATTAAAAGAGTCATTAGAAAAAGAAAGTTCTCTTCACTTCGATGGAGAAATTATTTTACCGTTCTTTAAAGAAGGTGGACGAGAGACTATCGACGATATTCATTACGTCAAGCAAGGGGATAACTACACACCTGCGGGCGACACTGAGTTTGCCAAGGACCGCATGTTTGGATTTAGCAGCAGCAACTTAAAAGAATGGGTCGCAGAAAAAACGGCTGAAGCCTATCCTAAAGACTCTGTCCTATCCATTTCTCTAGATGAACTGCGGGCGCTCAACTTCACGGCTATGACAGACAAGCTTCTTCAGCTGAAAAATTTTCAAAAGCTTATTGTCAACGCTGTCTCAGAAGAGGATGTTAAAGCATTTTCAATCGCCCTATTGCGCGCGATTAACAAAGGAGGTAACTACCTCTTTCGAACTGCCGCTTCATTTACAAAGGTAATTGGGGATATTTCTTCCAAACCTTATTTGACGAAAGAAGATTTGATTACTGAAGCGACTTCAACGGGCGGTCTTATTGTTGTTGGGTCACATGTCCAAAAAACAACGGCCCAATTGAATCGATTAAAAGAATTATCCTCTCTTTACTATATTGAATTCGATTGTCATCTTGTGACGAACGAAGAACAATTTGGGATTGAAATTTCTCGTATCCAACAATTGATAAATACCAAGATTTCGGAAGGTACTGATGTGTGTGTCTACACATCTCGTGAAAGATTGGATTTAGAGGATGGTAGGGAAGAGGAGGAATTAGCGTTATCGGTAAAAATTTCAAACGCAGTTACACAATTTGTTCATGAATGTAGCCCACACCCGCGTTATGTCATTGCAAAAGGCGGAATCACTTCGAGTGACGTGGGGACTATCGGACTTGAAGTGAAAAAAGCAGAGGTAATTGGCCAAATCGCTCCAGGGGTACCTGTTTGGAGAACAGGTGGAGATAGTCGTTTTCCACATATTCCATATGTTATTTTTCCCGGGAATGTTGGCGAAGACGACACATTAAAAAAAGTAGTACAAAAACTACAATCTAATTAAGGAAAAGGGGTAAGGGAAATGGTTGAAGGGAATTTGCTCATTGTTATTTTTGTATTATCACTCGCTGCATTGTTTTTCATGATTTTAAAGTTGAAGATTGAACCATTTTTATCTTTAATTGGGGTTGCACTAGCGACTGCTTTAGTCATTGGTTTTCCTCTAGCGGAAATACCGAAAGTCGTTGCTAGTGGCTTCGGTAATACGTTGACAGGAGTCGGGATTTTAATTGGTCTTGGGGTTATTTTTGGACAGTTCCTTGGTGTATCTGGCGCAATTGAAAAAATTGCCCAAGCTGTCTTACGGGTTTTCGGTGCAAAAAAATCGGCTGCCGGTCTATCTTTAACGGGAGTTGTTGTTTCCATCCCTGTATTCTTTGATGCCGCTTTTGTTATTTTAAGTGGTCTTGTTAGAAGTTTGTCGAAAAAGACTGGTATTTCCATTGTCACTTTTGCCACTGCGCTTGGTATAGGGCTCATCGTTTCACATAGTATGATTCCACCCACTCCAGGACCTTTAGTCGTTGCTGAAAACACAGGTGCTGATTTAGGATTGTTTATTCTCTATGCTATTATTTGTGCTATTCCTGCGGCGATTGTTGGTGGATATATTTATGGGTCATTCATCGGCAAGCGCATCAAGCCTTCACTAGGGCAAATTGAAGAGGAAGAAGTCGTTCAAACAGAGCAAACAGCTCCACGCAAAGAAATTTCAACGGGTCTCTCATTTGCTATACTTGGATTACCAATTGTTTTAATCTTATTGAACACGGTTACAAAACTATATCTTCCGGAAGGTCCATTATCCAATGTACTTGGTTTTATCGGAGATAAGAACGTTGCGCTTTTCATTAGTGTCATTGTCGCGATTATTGTATTACGCCCTTATATTAGTGTTCCTTATAGTCAATTATACGATGAGGCACTTAATTCGGCTGGGATGATTCTTTTAGTCACAGGTGCTGGTGGTGCCTTCGGAGCAGTCATTAATCAGAGTGGAATTGGTGATTATTTAATTTCAACGATGCAAGGTTGGAGCATTCCGGTATTTTTACTGGCATTTATCTTCTCTCAAATTTTGCGTGCATCACTCGGCTCCGCTACAGTTGCACTTGTCACAACGTCCTCCATTATGGGACCTATGGTTCTCGAACTCGGCGTATCGCCTGTTTTGCTCGGACTAGCCATTTGTGCTGGAGCAATCGGCTTGTCTCTTCCGAATGACTCAGGATTCTGGGTCGTCAATAAATTCGGTCGTCTGACAATTCCTCAGACGATTCAAGCTTGGTCCATCGGTGGATTTGTTGCTGGGCTAACTGCACTTGGTATGGTGTATATTCTTAGCTTATTCAGCGGATTTTTACCAGGTTTATAATAAGGTTCAAAAACCCCACTACAATTCTAGTTCTGAATTGTAGTGGGGTTTTCATTAAGATGGCATCGGTGTATCGGTTGGTTGCGCATAGCCTTCCTTATATGTTTCATCAATAAAATTACGTACTTCTGTTAACGACTTACCTTCTTGCGTCATCTTTACAGATTGTACCGCAATTTCAAGACAAACCTGACAACGTGTGCCGTGGTCATCCCACACAACAGAACCATCTTCACGAATTTCATCGATGAAACAGTTTGTGTTACTTTCATGTCCTGCACTGTCACCACAGCCACAATAGCATGGCATGTAATCTAGGATATCCGTTGCTGTACCGGCAACTTGATAGACGAGGCGCATTTCTTCCGATTTATCGTCCAGGAATGCTGGTAATTCAGCGGCAGACGCCGTTACCTCCTGCAAGTCACCGTTTGGCAATTGCTTATGTTGTCCGGTTTCCAAATGGTCTTTCTCATGGTCTGTATCAGCCTTCTGACCACATGCTGCAACGACAAGTGTCATAGCAAGTAAGACGAGCATTAATCGTTTTTTCATATTATGTCCACTCCTAATTTTCTTATCTACCCTTCCATCATAGCCCAAATCACTAATTTGATGGGTTACGGAATTGTGGACAATTAAGGATGACGTCGATTATCTTCTTGTTTAATCCAATGGCGAATGCCCTTCCCGGCATGTAGCTCATCTGCAAAGCGTGGAATGACATGTAAATGTGCATGCGGAATTGATTGACCACCTGTTTTCCCAGTATTCCAACCGACTGAATAACCATCGTGTCCATGCCGCTCTTCCAAATAGACCTTGGATTTCAATAGAAGCTCCTGTGTGTCACTCCACTCTTCTTTCGTTAACGAAAACACGTCTGACGCATGCCGTTTTGGAACAATTAGACCACTACCTTCCAACACCCGTTGTTCGGAAGGTTTTTGAATATAAGCACATGTTGCGTTTTCAAAAATAATTCGTTGCTCCGGATCTGCGAGCAAGTTACAATACGGGCACTCTTTTTCGTACATGCTCCTTATCTCCCAATCATTTTCGATGGGTCGACATACTCGCCAAACTGCTCTTCTGTCAATAAACCCGTTTTCAATGCCGCCTCTTTCAACGTTGTGCCTTCCGCATGGGCAGTCTTGGCGATTTTCGCTGCATTTTCATAACCGATATACGGATTCAATGCCGTTACAAGCATGAGTGAATTTTGTACTTTACGCTCAATTTCTTCTCGATTCGGCTCAATTCCGACTGCACAGTTATCATCGAAACTGATGATTGCATCACTCAACAACGTCACAGATTGCAAGAAGTTGTAAATGATAACAGGTTTGAAGACGTTTAGTTCAAAGTTCCCTTGGCTTGCCGCAAAACCGATTGTTGCGTCGTTGCCCATCACTTGTGCGACGACCATCGTTAACGCTTCACTTTGTGTCGGATTGACCTTCCCAGGCATAATGGAACTCCCTGGTTCATTTTCCGGAATCGTAATTTCGCCAATACCGGAACGTGGACCGCTTGCCAGCCAACGTACATCGTTGGCAATTTTCATAAGGTCTGCCGCCAGCGCTTTGATGGCACCGTGAACGTAAACGACTTCGTCATAGCTCGTTAATGAATGGAATTTATTCTGCGCAGAAGTGAACTCGATACCTACCGCCTTACTAATTTCCTCCGCTACACGGTCACCAAATCCAGCAGGTGCATTCAAACCTGTCCCAACTGCGGTTCCGCCGATGGCTAGCTCTTTCATCGATTCAACACTATCTCTAATCATTTTTTCTGTTTTCTCCAACATACGGTGCCAGCCACTGATTTCTTGCCCTAGTGTCAATGGCGTAGCGTCTTGCAAATGTGTACGACCGATTTTAATAATATCCATGAATTCTTCCGACTTTTTGCCAAGCGTTGCTTTCAACTGACCGATTGCCGGGATGAGCTGCTGTTGGACAGCAATAACACCTGCGACGTGCAAGGCTGTCGGGAATGTGTCATTCGAGCTTTGCGATTTATTGACATCATCGTTCGGGTGTAGACGTTCTTCCTCGTCCCACTCCTCTAGCAATTGATTGCCACGATTGGCCAGTACTTCGTTCATATTCATATTCGATTGTGTCCCACTGCCTGTTTGCCAAACGACGAGCGGGAAATGATCATCCAATTTCCCGGCAATCACTTCATCTGCAGCAGCAGAAATGGCTTTCATTTTTGCTGCTGAAAGGGCGCCGTTCGCATGGCTCGCAATAGCTGCTGACTTTTTCAAATGGGCGAATGCACGAACAACACCAATCGGCATTCTTTCCTCACCAATTTTGAAGTTTTGCTTACTGCGCTGCGTCTGCGCACCCCATAACTTGTCTGCAGGTACTTTAATTTCACCAAATGTATCATGTTCAATACGATAATTCATTTCGCCATCACCTTTCGAATGTAAGTATTTTTATTATCTCATGACCGGTAGCTTTTTTTCATGCGCCCAGTCTTGGATGAACGCTTTTTGTCTTGGATTTAAGTTTTCCGGCAGGTCATCTTTGCTGAAAAAACGATGCGCCTTGCATTCAGCCCCACCCTGCATTAGCTCTCCTTGGTATTGATTCGTGTGAAAAATAACCTGCACACTGTATACTTGATCGCCATTCGGATAGGTGACATAGCAGGACTCTCCTGAATAAAGGCCAAATAACTGTAGCCCTTCCACATGCAATCCTGTTTCTTCATAAGTCTCCCTTATCGCTGTCTCTTCAAACGTTTCGCCCAGTTCCATCACGCCACCCGGAATACACCAATTATCTTCATCTGCACGGTGCTGAAGTAATATTTTACCTTCGTTCATTATAATGACACCGCAGCCCACTGTTAGCAGCGGCTCCTTGCCGACCATTTTTCTCATTGTTTGAATGTAGTCCACTGGAATCCCTCCTGATATGTACATGAAAAAGACCCGGTTTCCCGAGTCTTTCCCATTCCTCTTATTCACTCTGAACATGACCTCTCACAAACACCATATAAATAACGGTGGCCATTACACTACAAACAGCAATCACAATGCCCATCGGCCAAGCCGTTTGATCCCCTGCGATACCGACAATTGGTGCAACAATAGCCCCTCCGATAAATGGCAGTAATCCAAGAAATGCAGAAGCACTCCCCGCCGATTTCCCCTGACTTTGCATACCAATCGAAAATGACATCGTTCCCACCATTCCTACACTGGACACGACTAAAAAGAGCGCAACGGCCATCGCAAGTAGTGGTAGATCATTGAGTACAACAAATACAAGCAGGACGCTACCAGCAAGCGAAATCATAATCCCTGTAAATAGTAGTTTCACCTCATTTACCTTACCCGATAATCGACCTGCTAGCTGTGCGGCAATAATAATACCGACACCGTTGGCCGCAAATAACATGGAAAATTGTTGCGGTGTGACCTCATAGATGTTTTGCAACACAAAAGGGGAACCGGCAATATAGGCAAACATGCCTGTTGAGACAAATGCCTGTGTAAATGCAGCCCCCATGAACACACGATTGGCAAATAAACTCCTAAACGCTTTGAAGACAGCTAGCAGACTTCCTTCTGAGCGATTTTCTTCTGGCAACGTTTCTGGTAAAAAGAAGAAGACTGCGGTAAACATAACTAAACCGATAATACCTAAAATGATAAATACACTAGTCCATGACGCAAAGTTTAAAATGATACCGCCAGAAATAGGCGCTAAGATTGGCGCTGCTCCATTGACGAGCGCTAGTAAAGCGATAAATTTCGTTAACTCTGTTCCCGAATACATATCACGGGCAGATGCTCGAGCAATGACAATTCCAGCTGCTCCTGTCAATCCTTGAACAAAACGCAAGCCGATAAACACCCATATACTTGGACTAAATGCACAAAGTACCGACGCGATGGCGTAAATGATAAGCGTCAGCACAAGAGGCTTCCGTCTACCTCGAATATCACTTAACGGACCAAATATCAGCTGACCGATTGCTAGCCCTAATAGGCAGGCAGTCAAGCTCAATTGTGCAAGAGACGTCGTTGCTTGTAAATCTTCCGCTACGATAGGAAGTGCTGGTAAATACATATCCAATGATAAAGGGCCAAAAGCTGTCAACGAGCCCAGTATAAGAATGACCCACAGCTTGCCTACTGATTTTGAGTTAGTAACTTGATTGTTCATTGCTTTCATTCCAGCACAGACATCCTTTCTTCCCCACCCTATAACACCCACGTAAAATAAAAAAAGACCCGATTGCCAATCGAACAGCGAAGGGTTCGATTGGCCTTAATTTCTGCGCCTTCTGCAGAAATTAAGGCCAATATTTAAACCTAGGCGAACCTTAGTCGCCTAGGTCTTTATTTCCACTTAAACTGTTTTCTCTCCAATATTTCGATAAATGCATCGACGACTTCGGGATTGAACTGTGTCCCTTTTCCAGCCCTCAGTTCGTTTACGGCTTCCTTTACAGGATAGGCCTTCTTATAGGGACGGTCGGTTGTCATCGCGTCAAAAGCATCAACAACTGAAACTATAGCAGCTTCCAGTGCAATCTGGTCCCCCTTTAAACCATATGGATAACCCTTGCCATCATACCTTTCATGGTGTTGCTCAACAATAAATGCAACATCTTTAAGCCATTCTACAGCATGTTCTCGTACCATTTTTGCGCCTTTCGTTGTATGAGATTTCATAATTTCCCATTCCTCTGCGGTTAGCTTCCCTGGCTTATTCAATATCTCCAACGGAACCGCTCGTTTTCCAATATCATGAAAATAGGCGCCCCACCTTAACACAATAAGACTTTGGGTATCCCCTGGCATTTCTAAATGCTTCCATACTTCAATTGTATAATTTTTAATACGATCACAATGATGATAGGTATAGCCGTCTAATAACTCAATTTCTTCAGCTTCTTTTTGAAGCATCTGCATCTCCAGAAAATGCGCTTCATAAGCCTCAGCATCTATTTTCAGTAAAAAAACAGCTTCTGTTTCTCCGTAAAAAGACACAGTTTCTTCGTAGGAGGAAGCGTCGATTACTTCACCAATTTCCAGCACACGACGAAATCCGTTTACCTCCATTTCCACATCGCCCTCAAGTAGCATATAAGATTCACTTTTGAAACGCTCATCGTCATATTTCACCATGAAAAATTGGTTTTTATGTAATGTTAGAAGGGCATTCGACAACCCATCCCACCTTCCCAACAAAATAATTTCAACGGAGCTAAGGCGCAAGGTTGGATTTCCATCTTCTGTATAATTAACGAATGACTTGTTTAAATGGGTTATCATATATTCCACCCTCTAAATTATTTAGTGACTATATACTCAAGGAGTTTCTCAATTATAGCAATAGTCACTCTACTTATCTAGACTATTTCCTCTTTATTAGTTGTTTTTCAATTTAATTGTCGTAATTCTAAACAATTGTTTAGAATTACATTGTCTTTTTCCTAAACAAAAAGCTCTATGTACATAAAAGAATCTTCTAATGAAAATAGATAAAAAAACTCTCATACCATAGATAGCCAGGTTAACTTTCCAGGTAATATCTCTACAAAAAGAGTCCACACGTAACACTTACGCATGGACTCTTTCTTCTTCAATTTATTCTGCTACGTCAGCTACTACTTCTTTTTCAACAAGCTGTTTCGAATTTGCTGCCTTCACTTCGTTCGTTAGCTGATCAATGCTCGGACGAATCGTTCCTTTTCCAGAATAATTCTCCAGCATTTCCTTCACGTCAATGCCTGAGGAGGCTTTCAATGTTTCCTGTAGCGTAGACATTAAGTTCGTTGCATACGACGTTACTTTATTTGCACCGCCGCCTTCGCCACCACCTGTGTCAACAACAGTAATTTTATCGATGTTAGACAATGGACTTGCAATTTCCTTCGCATATTCTGGTAGCATTTTAACAATCATATCAAGCATCGCGGCTTGCCCGTATTGTTCAAAGGCTTCGGCAATTTTACGTTTCGCTTCGGCCTCTGCAAGACCTTTCAGACGAATAATATCTGCCTCAGATTCCCCTTGTGCACGCTGAGAATCGGCTTTTGCCTGCCCATCAAGACGGACTTTTTCTGCATCCGCCGTCGCACGCGCTTCAATACGATACTTTTCAGCATCTGCTTCTGTAATTTGCTTAGATTTTTCAGCTTCCGCATTTTGCTCAATCGCATAACGATCCGCATCCGCTTTTTTCTTCACTTCAGAATCATATTGTTTCTCACGACGTAAAATCTCTTTCTCTTCCAGCTCAATTTGCTTTTGACGCTCGATAATTTGAATTTGCATTTCCTGTTCCATAACTTCCTGCTTGGAAACTGCTGTTTGCAATTCATACGCTTGGTCAGCACGTGCTTTCGCCACATCTTGCTCTCGGCGGTACTCCGCCACTTTCAATAGATTCTCTTTTTCAGCTTCTGCAATTTCAGTTGCACGCTCGATTTCTGCTTTTTGTGCTTCTTTAGAGGCTTCCGCATTTTTAATACGTGTTTCTTTTTCGGCTTCAACCGTAGCGATATCTGCATCACGTTTTACTTGCGCAATACGCGGCTTCCCTAGTGAGTCTAGGTAACCATTTTTATCGCGTACATCTTTAATCGTAAATGAAACGATAACAAGCCCCATTTTTGATAGATCCTGCGAAGCGACACGTTGCACTTCCTGCGAGAACATATCTCGGTTTTTATAAATCTCTTCAACGGTCATAGAACCTAAAATCGAACGCAAATGACCTTCCAATACTTCCTTCGCTTCGTTTTCGCGGTCTACTTTAGATTTCCCTAAAAACTGTTCGGCAGCTGTCGCAATTTCCGAGATTGAACCACCGATTTTAATAATCGCCGTTCCGTCTGCCATAACCGGAACACCCTGCTCCGTATACACTTCCGGCGTCGTCACTTCCAACTTGCTCGATAATAAGCTTAGTGGCGTTGCCTGTTGGAATACCGGTAACACGAATGTCCCGCCACCACGGATGATTTTAATGCGATTACCCGACTCATCCGTATGTACATTTTTCGCTCCTAAATAACTCCCTGTCACAATCAATGCTTCATCTGGTCCAACTGTCTTATACTTCGATACATAAACAAGAATGACTGCCAACAAAACAAACGCGACGACTCCAAGCGCAATCCAAATTCCCATCATTTTTCCCCCTTTAAATTAATTATCAATTGCGCCTCGGCGTAATTGCGTCCAGATTTTTTCGAGCTCGCTCGAAAAGCTCCCTTAAAACTCTGTGACATCCGCCGGAGGCTTCAACTTAATTCAGCTTAAGTTCGAAACCCCACTGAATTAAGTGCATTTTCAGCGTTCAACCCGCCACTTATGAGAGTGGTGGACTTTTGCTGAATTTAGTTGAAGCGAAATGGCTCATACTCCTTGACGATAAATGACCCATTCTTCACTTCCATAATAAGCACTTCTTTTCCATACTCAATTGCCGTGTTTTCATATCCTACTGCCCTCTTCGATAAAATCCCACTCACTGTTTCGATGACAATTTCACCGAAGCCACCTATCGGCACAGGGACAATCACTTTAGCAACCTGCCCCACTAGCGACTCATCGGTATAAGCAAGTGATACTTCTGCCGACCTTATTGGAAGCAGTACAAAAACATACAACAAGAAATCGAGTACAGCTGCAATAACTAACGCGATTACGATAATAATTCCACTGTTCAAGGCTGTAACAAGCTCCAGTATATAACCAGCGGCGGCAGTAAGTGTTATAAATGCAAGCACAACTGCTGGATCCAACAACGGACTTACCTCACCAATACCTTCTGCCATGTCACTGAAAAAGAGGTACAGCACCGTCGCAAGGCCCGCAACGATCAATACAACCAAATACACTTGCACAATCGGCATCCCAAACAGCTCCATTCCATCACCTCCACTTCCACTTTTTTGCCTTACTATATATACGGGCAGTTTTGGAATAAGTTTCAATTTGCTAACAAATTAATTTTTTCTTCTCTAATCCGTGGTGGAAGTAACTGGGCACCGTATATTTTGTTACTTTTTTTCAGAAAGGGTACGCTAAAGAAGTGCATTCCTATTGCCGAATTATCACTTTCCAAAAGAGCAACCCTATTTTCGTAAAAGTTTTGTTAAGTTTGTGTAAATGTCGTCGAATTTTGTCCCATTTTTAAATAGTCTTTGCTATGATAAGCAAGTTCATTAATTTATTTCCGGAGACGGATGGAGGCATAATCAATGTTAAACCCACGAAAAACCGATCCTTTCTTCACAGCACTGTTAACAATTGCAGAAAATGTGCAAGAAGCAGTCCATTATGCAGATGACTTTAAAGTCGCTACTGTTGCTGACCTAAAAGAAGTGAGCATTAAGCTCAAAATTTACGAGACAGAAGGCGACACACTTATTCACGAACTCATTACGAAGCTCAATAAGTCCTTCATGACACCAATTGAACGTGAAGATATTTTGCAACTGGCGATTAAGATGGACGATGTCCTCGATGGTGTTGAGCATTTTGCAGCACATCTTGAAATGTTCTCTCTTATAGAAATAGACGAGTATGTGCAGAAATTCATGGAAAACATTGTGAAGAGTACAGATGAAATTGTGAAAGCGATGAAGTTACTTGCAAGAAAGAAATTGGAAGCGATGCGTGATCATGCCGTACTCATCAAAGAATACGAACGGATTTGCGACGAGGTGTTTCGTACATCTATCAAACAGCTTTTCATTAATGAAAAAGATCCAATCCGCATTATCCAATTCAAAGACATTTACGAGCAACTTGAAGATATCGCAGATTACTGCCAAGACGTTGCAAATACAATAGAAACAATCATTATGCGCAACGCATAAGGGGGAGAACTATGGACATAATACTTTTCCTTACGATCATGGTTGTCGTGTTTGCGCTCGCATTCGATTTCATCAACGGGTTTCACGATACGGCTAACGCCATCGCTACATCCGTTTCTACGCGCGCGCTAAAACCACGAACTGCTATTTTCATGGCAGCTATCATGAACTTTGTCGGCGCACTCACATTTACCGGCGTCGCGAAAACGATTTCCAAAGACATTGTCGATCCATTCGTTCTTGATAATGGTTCGCTTGTTATCCTAGCGGCTCTTACAGCTGCTATCGCCTGGAATCTAATTACATGGTATTTCGGAATTCCATCAAGTTCCTCACATGCATTGATTGGATCCATCGCAGGTGCGGCTATTTCCGCTGCCGGATTTGGTATTTTGAATTACAATGGGTTCTTGAAAATCTTACAGGCACTCCTAATTTCTCCGTTTATCGCACTTGCGGGGGGATTCTTAATGATGACTCTGTTCAAGATTTTATTTAAAAACAGAAATCTATTCAAAGCAAATACCCGATTCCGCTATTTACAGATCGGTACGGCTGCACTACAAGCATTCACGCACGGTACAAACGATGCACAAAAAGCAATGGGGATTATTACGATGGCACTTATTGCCGCGGAACTGCAAGCAGGGGATGACATCCAGCTGTGGGTCCGAATTGCCGCAGCTACTGCGATGGGGCTCGGGACGTCAATCGGTGGCTATAAAATTATTAAGACTGTCGGCGGTAAAATCATGAAAATCCGTCCAGTGAACGGTGCCGCAGCTGACTTATCATCTGCTATCATCATTTTCGGGGCAACACTTATTCACTTGCCAGTTAGTACGACTCACGTCATTTCTTCCGCAATTATGGGGGTAGGATCGGCACAGCGTGTGAAAGGCGTTAACTGGGGCGTTGCCCAAAAAATTGTTATGACATGGGTCATTACATTGCCAATTTCAGCAACACTTGCTGCAATTGTCTATCAGGTTCTGAATTTGTTTTTTTAAATTAATCATTTCACTTGCATTCCCATTTAGGCTCTGCTATGATAAAGAAGAATTATTTTTGTTCGGCGCGATGGTCTCGAATACATCTTGACCGCTTCAAGACTTGAGCAAGGATAGTAACACAATGTATGCACATAGCATACGAGGAGGAAACAAACATGGAACAAGGTAAAGTAAAATGGTTTAACGCAGAAAAAGGTTTTGGCTTCATCGAACGTGAAGATGGCGACGACGTATTCGTACACTTCTCAGCTATTCAAGGCGAAGGCTTCAAGTCTCTTGAAGAAGGCCAAGATGTAACGTTTGAAATCGAGCAAGGCCAACGTGGTCTTCAAGCTACAAACGTTAACAAAAACTAATTTTAATTAACCATTCAAAACCCAATCCTTTCGAGGATTGGGTTTTTTCTTTGTTCCTACAAGTCCTTTCGTTACCGTGACAGTTTGACTAATTCCTCTTACAGTTTTCCCTTTCCGCATGATAATTCAGCTATTTCTACTTATAATTTCCTGATAAAAGACATCCCCAACATTTTCCGTTATGATAGAAGAATAGTATTATCTTCATTCAGCAAATAACTTTGTACTGAAAGAGAAGCGTCGGCTACAGAAGACTCCAAAGAAGGATGCAGTTCAATCCTTCCCCGATATCACAGATTTTGAAAAGAGTGAATTGAGCTTTGCTCAACTCAAAATCTAAACGTGATTACGCCAAGACGTAATTGATTCTTACATACTGAAAGGATGGATTGTATGCGCACACTCGCGCGCTTTGTAACAAATGCCCATAAGTACATTATATTTAGCTGGATTGCCATCTTCATTGTGATGACCATTTTCGCCATTAGGCTTCCTGGATTACTCGCAGGGGACGGCTTCGAAATGAACGGCGAACATGCCGACGTGATAGATATCGTATCTAGTACATTTGATATGCCAGCAGAGACGATGTTTGTCGTCTTCGATCATATTTCAGACGATAAAATCCAATCCACACTTCACAATATCGAAAAACTTAATCTAACATCAGCAATTGCTTCGCCGTTAGACGATGACACGCAGTATACAGAAGATGTTTCTTATGCACTGCTCCATTTCGATAATCAAGCCGAAAATAAAGCTGACAGCGTGACAGCTATTCGTAAGGAGATTGGCGATGAAAAAGGCATCACACTTACAGGTGCCTCCGCAATTTCAAAAGATATCAATACAGCCAGTCAACGTGACTTAATGACAGCCGAAGCCATTGGATTACCGATTGCCATTATCGTCCTACTCTTTGCCTTCGGGACAGTCGTCGCCTCATTCGTACCACTGATCATCGGGATTGTCACCGTTGTAACATCGTTCGGTGTTCTCACTATTCTTGGCGGACAAATGGATTTATCTATCTTCGTCTTGAATATCATCCCGATGCTCGGACTCGCACTTAGTATCGACTTCGCTCTGTTGTTCATTAGTCGTTATCGCGAAGAACGTAAAAAAAGCGACCTGCTGGAGGCTATTTCTACTACCATTCGTACAGCAGGTCGCTCGATAATCTTTTCGGCATTTTGCGTCTTCATCGGACTAGGTGCCATGCTAATTATTCGGGTTGCTATTTTCCAAAACATCGCCCTGGGCGGCATGATTGTTGTCGGAATGGCTGTTCTTAGCTCCCTGACTCTGCTACCGTCTGTGCTCATAGTACTTGGTGATCGCATTGACAAGTGGCAATTACTCAAACCTAAAACGAACGGCTCGGATAATTGGCGTACATTTGCACACCGTGTCATTAAACGACCCGTGACGATTACAATCATAGCCTTTATCCTACTCGGGATCGCTATGATTCCTGTAAAAAATATGGAGCTGACGATCCCAGGAATCGATGCACTTCCCAAGTCATATGATACGCGTCAAGCTTTCGAATTAATGGATACCACATTCGGTCTAGGTGAGCAATCATCCGTCTATGTTATTGCTGAACGCACTAACGGCTGGGAGGATACAGAAGGCCTTCAAGCGATGAAAGCACTTGAGGAACAATTGGAAAAGGATTCACTTGTCGATAAAGTAACAACCGTTTTCACCGCAAGTGACATCCGTTCAGTCGAACAATGGAAACAAGCCATGCTGGTGCCAGAGATGGCTGCTGGACTCTCTCCCCTTGTCGAAACATTCGTCGAGGACAAACAGCTTATGATTCCCGTAACACTTGGAGCTGCAGGAGATTCCGACGCAGCCCAACAGTGGGCGCGTGATTGGTCTGAGAAAGAAACGGCATGGAATCTATCCATTGGTGGACAACCAAAGTTCAATCAGGAAATTTTCGATGAAATATGGGATAAAATTGTCTATGCGCTCATTATCATTGTCGTTTCAACGTTCTTCATCTTAATGATTGCTTTCCGATCGATCTTAATTCCGTTAAAGGCCATTTTGATGAATATCGTTGGACTTGCTGCAACGTTCGGGATTCTCGTCTACATTTTCCAATATGGGCATTTCGGTATTGAAAGCGGAACAATCGCACTCATCATTCCTGTTCTCGTCTTCAGCCTCGTCTTTGGGCTGAGCATGGACTATGAAGTGTTCCTCATTTCACGAATGCAGGAGGAGTATGCAAATTCGTTCGACAATGACCGTGCAACCGTCGAAGGGCTCGCGACGACGAGCAAGATTATTACGTCCGCTGCACTTATCATGATTGTATTGACAGGTGCATTCGCCTTTACAGACGTTCTACCAGTGAAGCAAATCGGAGTTGGCATCGCCATTGCAGTCGCTATTGACGCAACGATTATTCGCCTCCTGCTTGTACCAAGCTTGATGAAACTATTTGGTAAATGGAATTGGTGGTTACCGTTTGGAAAAGGGCTGTATCGCTCAGATAATCGACGGTTTGAACAGAAGAAATAACAGCTTACTAACAATCGCTCCATCTAAAAATGCACATCAGGCTCATAGGATCCCTGATGTGCATTTTTTTATGAGTATAATAGAAAATTTCACTCCGCCCAAGCCTTCTCTACAAGCACCTCGGCAACTGACTCCATACTATTCGCATCTTTTTTAAACGTGGCCTGCATCGCAAAGTAAATAGCTATAATGCCAAGAATAATGAATAGGACGAGCCCGATGGCAAGCTGTTTCCCTTTCACTTCGCATCACCCGGCACCTGTTTGAACTGCTCTTCCTTCAAATAAGCAACGGCTTCTGCATAATCACCAAAGCTGTCCTCTAAGTTCAAACCATGATATACATTCCAAGCGCCTAACTCTTCCATTAACACTAACTTTTCTCCTGCCGCATTCGCCCAGTGCTGTTCAACTGCCTGTTCTTCCGCTTCTCCTTGCGACAATGCTGCGATAGCATCCGCAATTGTTTTACGCAATTCCTCTTCGGATGCCTCACGAATATTAACGAGACCGCGCTCATCCGCGTCATAGCCCGCGATACCCGCTACATAGACAAATCCATTGCCGTTCGGGTGCAAATGCTGAACGACAACCGTTTTGTCATACAAGCTATCCTCATAATGATAGTTAACCCGCTTCATAGACACGTCTTTTCGTGTTAGCTCCGGGTAAGATTCGATAATGGCTTGCTTCTGTTCAAATGTCAGCATATCTATTTCACTCTTTTCCACTCTAATGTCGTTTTAGTATACCATTAACGTGTTTTCCACTCCATAAAAATGACGATCAAAACAATAACCGCAATGGCAACTATATAAAACCCGCTTGGTACACTACTCATTCCACCAAACATGGACCCGTCCCCTCTCTATTGACTCCAGAAATAATCGTAAAATCAATCGTAATCTCTGGAATGGCCATCTGCAACGCCTCTTCAATCTTGTCCGCACTCGCACCCCACGTCAGCGGCGTCATTTGAATAAGTGGTGCAAGAAGTCCATCAGCTAACGGGAATGTATACGTAATTCTCTCTGTGCACACCGCATCAAAATGCTCGGCAACTCGCGCCACCGGATCTACGTCTTCCTTCTGCTCTTTATCTTCGTAAAAAATAGCTCTCAACTCTTTTAAATAACTACTTTCCGGTACCGCTTTAACAAACAGCCCACCCGGTTTTAATAAACGGCTAAATTCTGCATAATTTGCTGGCGATAAAATATTTAAAATTGTATCGAATGTAGCATCTTGAAACGGACAATTCGCAAGATCTGCGACGCTCCATATCAAACCTGGATACTCTTTAGCAGCAGCCGTGATACCTTCCTTCGCCAAATCTATTCCAACACCCGTGACGTCCCCAGCAAGTTGATTCATAATCGTCGACAAATGCGATCCTTCTCCGCAGCCGGCATCCAACAAAACAGCATGCTCTTGTTTTTGCACAGTCTTAATAATTGATTCCAAAACACCATCAAAAAAACCACTCGTCATCACCGTTTTCCTTGCTCCAAACAATGACTGGTCATATTTTGTCATATGCGCTTGTGGCGCCAAATTCACATACCCATTTTTCGATAAATCGAAGGAGTGGTTATGCGTACAAACAAGCCGTGACATCTCTAACATTGCCATCTTCGCTAAGCAAATCGGGCATCTAAATAAATCCATATTGCGCTCCATCACCTGTGCATTGATCATTTTTTTCGATAAAGTCATCGTTTCCAAGCTCCGATCATTTGTTGTTCTACCAGTATACCGTTTTTATGCAGGGACTGGAATACAGACAGTATGATTCTCCTGTAGATCAAGTAATTATTTCCAATCATAAGGTTCTCGCTGTATTCATCGTACATGAGCAGGTTACAATAGCAACAAGGAGGCGATTGTATGAAACGTTTATTCTTTTTTATCCTGTTCATCGCTGCATTGTATCTCGCAAAACCACTTTGGGAAGAGCCAGTCTCACGCTACGTCGATATTTCCTTCCTTGAACCAGTCGACGAAAAAATAGCTTCCCTTTTGAATAAAGAATCGGTCGATACCGCTATTCGCTATATTGCAGACGGTGCTGACAAAGCAGTCTTTTACCTCACTTCGAAATCACAGGAAGTACAAGAAACAATCTCCGAAGTAGAGAAGCCAGAATTAAAGAAACCAACGACAACGCAACTTTCCATTCATAACATTGAACTAGGCAGTACTGAGGAACAAGTAACAGCCCAGCTCGGTAAACCAAAAAATCGCTCTATGAATGAATACGGTTCTGAATGGTTAACGTATCACAACGGCTACCAAAACTTCGTTATGGTTTCATTTGACGAGCAGAAAAAGGTGAGCGCCATTTACACAAACGATGATTTGATTTCATCGACTTCCGGCATCAAATACGGTTCTTCCAAAACAGCTGTGCGTGAAATACTTGGTGAGCCTATTAAAGAAATCCGTAAAGGTTTGAATATCTTTATCCTGCAAGAAAGCGAGGGCTTCGATGTTTTTCAATCAGACGATGCCTATCTCTATGTTTTTTATGATTTACATCAACAAAGCAAAGTGACCGCCATCCAACTCATCTCCACCGCGTTGGAACAGAAAAAAACCGGCATTTATGCCGGCGGTGATTCGCAACTACAAGATGGTTTTGAGCAGCAGCTATTCGATTTAACGAATGCCGCACGCGTCCGCCACGGATACTCCATCCTACAATGGGAAGCCAACGTTGCGGAAACGGCGCGCAATCATAGTATTGATATGGCTGACAACGATTATTTTAGTCATCAAAATAAACAGGGAAAATCTCCATTCAATCGGATGGATGAGGACGGCGTGACATATCGCAGCGCAGGTGAGAATCTAGCCTACGGTCAATCCAGTAGTATATTCGCACACGAAGGTCTGATGAATTCCGAGGGCCATCGTGAAAATATACTATTAGACAATTATAGCCATCTCGGAACAGGCGTCGCTTTTAACGAAAAGTTGCAGCCGTACTATACGGAGAATTTTTTACTTAAGTGATTCTGCTGAAAATACCATGAGTAGAAACTGGACAGCAGAGTGGAGTCGTCATTTATTGACTGCTGCACAAGCTATTCGAACACCTGAATTACCGGACGGATCTGTTTTATAATCATCCGCTTTTTCATGAATAACGAGTGCACTGCCGTCACTATCGATAATTGAATTTGTAGCACCCGGCTTCATTGTCAATTCAACGGTTGTCACTTCAGCAGCAACCTTTCCATTGGCATCGACTTCAATATTCGGTAAATCGCCTAAATGGAACCCTTTCGGATTGTCAAAGCCATGCTCTTTATGCGTTGGATTGAAGTGGCTGCCTGCTGATGTGAAATCGGGTGGCGTACAGACGCCCGTCTCATGAATATGAATGCCCTTCACTCCTGGCGGTAAACCTTCCGCCTGAATACTAATCGTTACACCATCACCAGATTCCGTAAAACGGGCTTCGCCTATTTCATTGCCTTCCGTATTGATGATTGGCGTGACAATTGCTTTGGCATTTTCACCACTTACAGCTAACTTTGCATTGCTACCTTTACCGCAACCACCGACGGCCAACAGTGCGACTAGCATAATCGTTAATACAACCTTTTGATTCAATATAATTCCTCCTAAAAATCTTATCTATAAGGAGGATGGTCTAACTTCTCATTATTATGTATGACATGCAAAAATCGACAGATGAGAAAACCGCTGCCAACTCCAATCTTGTGGAATGAACAGCGGTTTTTCAATTATGCCAGCACTAATTTCTCTAAATCCATCGGCGCAATATAAACGCCGTTTTGGTAAACACGCATATTACCACCAGAAATCTCGTCAATCAGCATCACATCACCTGTAACACCGTCGCGTCCGAATTCGAGTTTAATATCATATAACTCAAGACCTTTTGCTGCGAGCTCGTCCTTCACAACGCCGGAAATTTGTTTCGTTAACGCTTCTAGCGTCGTATATTCTTCAGCCGTCAATAAGCCTAACTGCGCAAGTGCATCCTGTGTAATCGGTGGATCATTGCGATTATCATCCTTCAGGGTCACTTCAACGAATGCATCCAATGGTTGTCCATCCTCACAATATGCCCCGTATCGACGCAGGAAACTCCCGACAGCACGGTACCGACAAATGACTTCAAGGCCTTTGCCGAACATCTTCGCCGACTTCACTGTCATCGTGACTTCTTCTAGATCTGCTGCAACATAATGTGTCGGTATCCCTTTCTCCGCCAGCTTTTCAAAGAAAAACTTCGTCATCCGAAGCCCTGATTGCCCAGCTCCTTCAATCGTTAAGCCTACCGTGTTCGCACCCGGATCGAAAACGCCATCCTCACCTGTTACATCATCTTTGAATTTCAGGAGAACGTGGTTACCCTCCGCTTTATATACATCTTTCGTCTTGCCTTTATACATAAGTTCCATGTGTCTAGTTCCTTTCTGTATGAAAGTTTAAACGTCCATCTATAGTATACTACAATGTTTTTTATCCTATCATAAAAATTTTTCAAAAACTTTATCGTTCTTGATTCATGTCAAGGTTTTATCCTCCTATCTGGCTTATTCTAGAGTCAGAAAGAAAATAACAACACAATTAATTACTGGAGGATGAAAATAATGAAAAAAGTCGTATTCGGTTTAGAACCACTTAGCTGCCCATCTTGTATTAAGAAAATTGAAAGTGCACTTAACAAGCTGAACGGTGTGGATGACGCAAAAGTGTTGTTCCACTCTGGAAAAGTTCGCGCACAGTTCGACGATAGTGTGATCCAAGCGGATGAATTGAAAAATCTTATCGTCAATCTCGGTTATCCTGTGCTATCACAAAAAGTTTCATAAAAGGAGCGAGTCACATGACTGCCAAACACACATCCCATATCACCGCAGTTTCTGGTTTGTTGCTTGCCATCGCCATCGGATTGCACTTTACCGGCTTCCATGATTGGAGGCAGGTGGTGCTCATCCTAGCAACGGTCGTTGCTGGAACCCCTATATTGATAAAAGCGTTTAAAGCGCTACGCATGAAAACCTTCAGCATCGAACTACTCGTTACAATCGCAGTGATTGGTGCATTATTCATCGGAGAATATGTTGAGTCCGCAGCCGTCACATTCTTATTCTTATTTGGCGCTTTTCTTGAAGCACGGACACTGGAAAAAACGCGTTCTTCTTTAAAGGCATTAGTTGACATGGCACCACTTGAAGCGACAGTTATCCGCGGCGGGGAAACGATGACCATTTCTGTCGACGATGTCGAGCTAGGTGATCGCGTGATCATCCGCTCTGGCGAAAAAGTAGCCGTTGACGGTCATATCGCCACAGGTACTGCAACTTTGAACGAGGCCGCAATTACAGGCGAGTCCGTCCCTGCTTCTAAAACCATTGAAGACCGCGTATTCAGCGGAACCATCGTCGACAACGGCTTCATTGAAGTAATCGCGGATCGTGTCGGAGACGATACAACATTCGCACGCATTATTGAACTCGTCGAGGAAGCACAGGAATCCCAATCGAAGACAGAAAAGTTTCTTGACCGCTTCGCCAATATTTACACGCCAACCATCGTTGTCCTCTCTGTTCTTGTTTTTATTTTTTCACGCAATATTGAAATGACACTGACATTCCTCGTTATCGCTTGCCCAGGCGCACTCGTTATTTCTGCCCCCGTTTCTATCGTCGCTGGTATCGGGAATGGCGCGCGTAACGGCGTTCTCATTAAGGGTGGCGACATCATGGAGAAGCTAGCGAAAATTGACACTGTCGTATTCGATAAAACAGGCACACTGACACGAGGACGTCCTGAAGTGACAGACATCCATTCATTTGCGGGAGCTCCAGACAATTTACTGCAACTTGTCGCAGAGGCTGAAATGATATCCGAACACCATCTCGGCCAAACAATTGTCAAAGAAGCGAAAAGACAAAAGCTTTCATTCATCAATGAACCCCAAGATGCCGAAGTCATTAAAGGGAAGGGAATTCGTGCCCGCGTTGACGGTAAATTATTAGCCATCGGGAATCGCAAGCTAATGGCAGCCGAAGGGATTTCAATCGAAGAAGCCGTCGAAGCATATGCAATACGACGTGAAAAAGCAGGCAGCACAGCCATCTTCGCAAGTGTGGACGGGACAGTAGCAGGTATTCTTTCCATCGCAGATAGAATTCGACCTGAAGCTAAACAGGCAATCCAGCAATTACGTGCAAGCGGCGTGAAAAAAATCATTATGCTTACAGGCGATAACCGGCATACTGCGGAACTTGTCGGTGCACAGCTTGGCCTAGATGAAGTACATGCAGAACTACTTCCGGAAGATAAAGTAACCATGATCCAAATGTTAAAGGATGCCGGTCACAAAGTAGCAATGGCCGGGGATGGCATCAATGACGCACCCGCCATCGCGACTGCCGATATCGGACTTGCAATGGGCGAAGGCGGCACAGACATTTCCATGGAAACGGCCGATGTCGTATTAATGGCAGACCGATTAGATCAGTTCTCCCATGCCTACTCACTCGCCAAAGCAACTGTCCTCAATATGAAACAAAATACATTTTTCGCAGTTGGCACAGTCGTTTTATTACTAGCCGGCGTATTACTCGGAAAAGTTTTTCTCGCATCCGGCATGCTCATCCATGAATTGAGCGTACTAATCGTTATCCTCAACGCGGTCCGATTAATTCGGTATACTAAAGGAAAGAAAGAAGTAACGGTAGCTGAAGCGAAATTACTAACAGAGTGAGGTGGATACGAAGTGACAGAAATGAATACATGTAGCCACGAAACAGAAGGTACAGCGGAGATGCAAAAATTATGCATCTCCATCGTGCCGATTTTCAATCATTTGGATGCAGCCGAAATGCGGGAAATCGTCAAAGAAACACACGCTATTTCGCATGAACGAGGGCATACTATCTACCGCGCAGGCGAAAATTCAGATGGCTTGTACATTGTCCATAAAGGTCGCATAAAAATTTACAGACTGTCCGACAATGGCAAAGAACAGCTCGTTCGTATTTTAGAGCCGGGTGATTTTACAGGTGAACTTTCACTATTTAGTGAATCTGTCCACAACGCTTATGCAGAAGCACTCGAGCCCGTCGAACTATGCGTCATGGGGCGGGATGATTTCCAGCAGTTTTTATTGAAGTACCCAGCGATTGCATTGAAGGTACTTACTGAATTTTCCACACGGTTAGCAAAAACTGAGAAGCAAGCAGCCAGCATCGCCATGGAATCTACCGAAACGCGCGTCGCTATCTATCTGGCCGATCTAGTCGAGGAGCAAAAACGCAGTGACATCACCTTACCTATGAGTCGGAAAGACCTCGCCTCCCATCTTGGCACTACACCTGAAACAGTGAGTCGAAAGCTCACCGATTTCGAGCAGGCCGGATGGATTCGACAGAGTGGCCAGCGCGATATCGTGATTTTGGATTTGGATGCACTGTTGTTGGCGTGAAATTTGATGGCGACTGGGGGGGTTCCAACGAAATGGTTGAACTGTCCAACATTACGAAAAGATTCTAACATTGTTGCGAAACTCTACAACAATAATCCCGGAGTCTCCAACCATTTCGGGAACAGCCCAACATTGCGAAAAGATTCTAACATTGTTGCGAAACTCTACAACAATAATCCGGGAGTCTCCAACCATTTCGGGAACTGGCCAACATTGCGAAAAGATTCCATCATTGTTGCAAAACTCTCCAACTATACTACGGGAGTGTCCAACCATTTCGGGGACCTGTCCAACATTGCGAAAAGATTCTAACATTGTTGCGAAACTCTACAACAATAATCCCGGAGTCTCCAACCATTTCGGGAACTACCCAACATTACGAAAAGATTCCAACATTGTTGTAAAACTCTCCAACAATACTACGGGAGTATCCAACCATTTCGGGGAAATGTCCAACGTTGCGAAAATATTCCAACATTGTTGCAAAACTCTCCAACAATACTACGGGAGTGTCCAACCATTTCGGGGAACTGTCCAACATTGCGTCAGAAGTTCTCAACCACCGTCAGCTAATAAATTTATTCCATTAGCCTATCTTTTTGCATTTCACACTCGTCTCAACGCATACAATTGTTGTATAATAACACTAGTAAATCTATGCTCAATCGAAAGAGAGTGAAATTCTATGGGTCGCAAATGGAATAATATTAAAGAAAAAAAGGCGTCAAGAGATGCGGATACAAGTCGTATTTACGCAAAATTCGGCCGTGAAATTTATGTGGTCGCTAAGCAAGGCGAGCCTGACCCAGAACTAAACCAAGCGCTTAAAGTGGTTGTCGAGCGCGCCAAAACATATAGCGTACCAAAAGCCATCATCGACCGTGCCATCGAAAAAGCAAAGGGTGGTGCGGAAGAAAACTTTGACGAGCTACGCTACGAAGGCTTTGGCCCGAACGGCTCAATGGTCATCGTCGATACATTAACGAACAACGTCAACCGAACTGCATCAGAAGTGCGGGCTGCTTTCGGTAAAAACAACGGTAATATGGGCGTAAGTGGATCTGTTTCCTACATGTTCGATGCTACTGCAGTCATCGGTATCGAAGGTAAATCTGCTGACGACGTACTCGAACTCCTCATGGATGCGGACGTCGAAGTTCGTGACATCCTTGAAGAAGAGGATGCTGTTATCGTCTATGCTGAACCGGACCAATTCCATGTCGTTCAAGAAGCATTCAAAAATGCTGGTATTACAGAATTCACTGTTGCCGAGCTAACAATGCTAGCACACAATTTCGTAGAACTCGATTCCGATGCACAAGCAAAATTCGAAAAAATGATTGACGCACTAGACGACTTAGAAGACGTTCAACAGGTATATCACAACGTCGATTTGGACGATTAATCACATAGAAAAGGAGAATCCACATCAGATGGATTCTCCTTTTTATTCATACTCCCTTATTCATACTGTTCGATTTGATTGCCCTCTTCATCGAAATAAGTATAGTAAAATTGATAACTCTTCCCTTTCCGCTTCGGTAACTCCACCCACACAACATCCCTTGCATTGGGATGTATGTCTATCTCCATAACTTCATCATTGACGGTCATACGTATTTTGGCAATTTTATTATTTTCATTCGCAACGTAAAGCATCGTCGGAGGAATACCATCCTCCTCTAACATATGGACCCCGAATTGTGAAAGTGATTCACCTTTCCTTACTTCAAAATGCGACCATTGATAGTTCCCTTTAGCATTTTTGGTCAAACGCATATAGGCCGGATTCTGATTAAAAATAAGACTAACAATCCGTTCTTCCCTACTATCTGTTATATCCAAAATTTCGATAGTAGCCGATTCAGCTTCATAGCCTTCAATAGACCGAATAACTTCAATAATAGACGCCTCGTCGTTACCATAAATCGGTTTCTCCCACCAAATCACAACGCAAAGGATTACACTTACTGCAAGTACAACCACGACAAGTAATTTCTTCAACATCTTCTCCCCTATTCTTTATGGAAAATAGGATTCCCTCACATCTTCACTTCATCGCTCATTTCAAATACATCGAAAATATGCTTTTGGAACACCAGCGAAATAATCTTATCTTCTTTTTTATAATAATGGACATTGCCGACGCGTTGATCCACCAACTCGGTCCAGCCCCAATCCTCGATCTCCGCTAAATAATGCGCTGGTGGCTCACCTTGGCTGCCACCGATATCCTTCAGCTTATATTTTGCAGATTTTGCAATTTCGGTTGTACAAATTTCAGGTCGAACTTCACTCGCATTTTTTGGAACTGGAAAACCATGATTGATAACCGCCATGCGATAGCCCTCTTCTTCGCTATAGACATTCGAGCAGCCAGCCATCATGCCGATGATTAAAAGAAATATAAGAAGCCGTTTCATCCCGCCATCTCCCTCACAAAAACTTCACAAGCCTTTACTATCAGATTACTAAGAAAGTTAAAGTTTGTCATCCGACGTATTTGTGACAAGCTGGAATTAGGTTGGTGGCTTTCAACAAAGACCTCCGCCGTGTGCGTAATCATGTCATGGGCTCGTTACATGACTCGAAACCTTTTATCTCCAATTTCAGGATTGTCTCGCCACCTCTAGTTAATTACATACTTAAATATAAGCTCCCCGTTTGGATCCCTTTCATTTATAAACTCAAATCCAATACTTTTATATAATTCGAATGCTACTTTATTCTCTTCGATGATACTTAAATAGATCATTTTTACCCCATATTCTTTGGATACAATCTCAATCAGTTTTAGCATCGCTTTTCTTCCCAAGCCTTTACCTTGATATTTTTCATCTATCATTATTCGGTCAATCCAAGTATCTTTATTCGGCCCGAAAGAACCGTACATTGCAAATCCAATAATAACCTCTCCATCATATAGTGCCACCGGACGCCATTGATGGTATGTACTCGCTTCCTCTATACACTCATCTACCGATTCAATATATTTTTCTTGTCCCATTTTTAATGTTATCTTTCTAAATAGCCATTCATTGGTATCATCAATGTCCTTTATATAAATATTGCTCATGCTAGTAACTACACCTCTATTATCTAGTCCGATTGCAGTACAACATTGCTCAATTGTTAAAAGATGTTTTTTATCCAAGTCATTATGTAAGCAAAAATAAATGGCTTAAACCAAACTAGATAGAATAAAATGATAAAAAAGATACGCCTGATATTATCTTTGTTACACCTTTTTCTTTTTTTGGAGAATGCTATAAAACTAAAGATAATTCCAAGTACTAAAAGTATAAATCCTATGATAACAGCAGGCTCAATTATCTCTGTTGTCATCCAACTAAGTGCAAGTATTCCAGAAATCACAAAGACAATTGACCATATACTAAAAATCTGTTCAAACTAGTAGCTCCTCCTTTTGGATGACCAGAAAAACCTCTACTTGATAACTTTTTTTATTAGCGTCAATATAAAAAATTGAATAATTCCGCCAACCATACCAAAAACGAACATCGTAATTATTGAAAAAAGATCATATAGAACAATACTCCCTAAAAGGCCCGCCAAGCCACCAAAGCCCGCATACAAAAGTGCCTTTATCCGATTTAAATAATTTTTAGTTCGAGTAGAAAAGTCGATATACAATGAAATAGGAAATGCCCCAAACACAAAGAACGGAAACGAATATAGTGCCACAACCAAGATAGTTGGACCAAAACCCCAGGAGTCTTGAAGAAATAGAATCGAATAAAGTGCTAAGAAAATACCAAAAGGTATAGGTGAAATTATTACCGCCAAAAAGTAAAGTGAGATGCGGTCAAACGTCTCTTTATAGGTTGTTGTCATATTGAATACCCCACTTTCATCAATCCTTACAGTTCCTACTTCCTTCATTGAGTCGGATCAATATCATAAGGATTAGAAATAACAAAAAAACAGTAGAAAATAATTTCATTAATGGTCTCTACTACTTAACAGACGTAATTATTTGACAACTAGTTTCATTTTATTTCCTAATTGCGTGAAATGATCCACTTACAAAAAGCTCGCGGTTCAAAGCCTCCTCGCAAGTCGAGTCATATCTCTACATTGAATACCATTTTCAAAAATCGCTTCCTCGTAGTTATCAATGAAAAAGTCCTTTATCACACCTTCTATTCGAAAACCACATTTCTGATAAAGCGCCAGCTGGCCTATACTTGAATTGCCCGTTCCGACTTCCAGTGAGTGATAACCAAGCTCCCGCGCAGTTTGAATCGCATCCTCAATTAGCTTCCTACCAATCCCTCTGCCATGCATCCTTTCATCAACCGCTACATTCATAATCTCCATCGTTTCCACATCCAATTTCACCAACACATAAACACCGACGATTTCACCCGCAATTTCAGCTACGCGGCATTCCCCAATCGCCAAATATTCCTCCACCATCTCCCGTGATGGATCTGCGAGTAGTAAGAGCTCAAAAGGTGGTATCTCATGCTTGTTCAATTTTCTGATGAACACTCAAACGCCTCCTATTGTTTTCCCATCGAATATCCCTCAAATAACCGACCACCATAAGGTTGCAGTACTTCATCAGCCAGGTTGATTATTTCACCCTTAGCACCCGTTCTATAAAACATATCAAACGCTTGCACGAATCTCCCTGCAAAGTCCTCATCATAGTTATTTAAAGCCCGCACAACCCATTTCGACTCCCCTATCCACTTGCCATTTGTCCGCAAAACAAACTCATGGATTGCATCAGCCAATGTATTCGCAATGAAGATTTCTTCCGCCCGATTGGTTGAACCAACCAGATCATCAAGCGCATCCGTTAGCATATATCGTTTCGTTTCTATCGTATCCCAAGACCACATAGCAGGGCCTTGATTCAACAGCTCATCCGCCTCATCCTTTATCGCACGAACAGCTCCCGAGTCAATGATGATAAGTCCTTCTGAAACCATCCGCGGCAATGAAGGACGAGCCCTCTCACAGTCCAACTTGAAAAAGTCTTTATACGAAGTAAAATTATGGACAAACACTTCGATTGGCCAACCATAATCGATAAACGATTCACGATAAGCCGACTCGACTTTGTCATCAAAAACAACGATATCCAAATCTGATGTAGCTGTATGCTCACCCCTGACCACACTTCCAGCCATCACCGCAGCTTGGCAATTTGGGAACTTCTTTGCTATAAATCTTTTCGCAGCTTCTAGCGGCTGCAATCTGTTTTCATTCATATGCTCCCCCTCTTACTATTTCAATCTCTATATAAAACAGATACTTTTTCCACAATCTCTATCGGATGAACATCCAATGATAATAGTTGTTCCAATTCAACCCACATTGGCTCATAGGTACCCCTATCCCTGCATTCATCCCCAAACTCTTCACCATTCCCCGTTCCAAATACACCACCAATAATTTCAGCAATAAAAAAGTACTGTACCCCATTATAATTAATAATCCCAAGACTACCTTTAATCGCAACATGCACACCTAATTCTTCGAACGTCTCTCTTATCGCAGCTTGCTCTGGACTTTCATCCTGTTCAATTCCGCCGCCAGGAAAAACATAATACTCCTGTCCAGCTCTAACTCTTTTAATCAATGCAACTTTGTTGCTTTCGATAATAACGGAAGAACCTCGATTTCTCACATCTCCTCACCTACTTTCCTTCAATACTCCCCAAACATCAGATAGCACTAGAATGAGTATCACTTTACAACTCCCTACACATATACTATAATATATTTTAGTAAATTAATTTTTAGTAAATATATTTTTATCAAACTAAATTTTATTGAAGAGGAGGAGTTTGAAATGGGACTGTTGGATATCTATTTGCAAAAAAATGAGAAAAAACGCTACGATGTATTTAAAGAAACCGGACTGAGCCAGCAAATGCTTTCAAATGTCAACAAAAAAGAGGTAACGGGCTATTCCGTGAAAACCATCCAAGCCATCGCAAAAACAGTTGGAAAAAGTGAAGGAACCGTTTTAGAAGAACTATTAGGCCTAGAAAAAGAAAATGCTTACTTTGAAGTATTCAATATAGAAGATTTATTGTTAGCCTTTAAAAATAAAGAAACCCATATTGTCATCAAAGGCGACTATAAAAAAGAAATCGTTCCATTCGCCGAAGGGCAACTTCTCGAAATTGAAACGATGGGGACGGGGTTAGGTTCTGCTGGAATGGTAGCTGTTTTAGCTGAGCTACTCCTACATGCCGCTACCTTTTTTAGCAACAAAGACGCTGATTACAGGAAAATCGAAAATCAAATTCGGAAGTACAGAATAAAAAAACTAAACGACGACGAGCTACTTCTTTATTTACGTCAATTAGATTATTAAGCACCACACGCAATATCGATGTATTCGTTTGCCGAGTGGATGTCTGCCGGCAAACGAATACGTCAATACAGTGATTTCCCTTTCTTATGAAAGAGCCCTGATTTCTCACGCCTCTCCGCCTACTCCCTTCCGATACTCAATTAACCAACAATCCCGATACTCGCCCTCGTGCCACTCATTCGCCGGAAGCAACTTCACTTTCACAAACCCACACTTTTCATAACAACGAATCGCACGTTCATTCCACGTTTGCGGATCCATCACAATACAATCCGCCCCTCGCTCTTCAATTAAGTACCCTACCACGGAGCGAACAAGCTGTGTACCGATCCCTTTATTCCAATAGGCCGATTCTCCGATAAACTGATCCATACCATAAATTAATTCCATAGAATCACCGTAGCCATAGGCAAGTCTCTCTTCTTTATCCACCTCGTAAAACTGAATATAACCGATTGGCTCACCGTCAAATTCAATCAGACACCGGGTAGAATCATCCTCTTCTTCAAAAAACTTCTCTTCCACTTTTTCTCGTCAAACGGGTTATCCCTGCCTTCGTAATACTGCAGGATTTCAGGATCAGAAAGCCATTTAACAAGTAAAAATTTATCCTCTTCTTTCAATATGCGTACATGCAATTTCTCAATTTTTATAATGGTATTCACTCCTCATAACTCAAAAACGGCTCGTACATCGTAATCGCATGATTTTCTGTAATAAATTCATCATCAATCTTCTCACCATTCATGTTATACACTTCTCTATAAATCGAATTATGACGCACATAGCCTCCCCATAGTTCTAGCGTGAAACTATGATCTTTCTCATACACTTTATACGTTCGATTTGCAGGCATAGCCTTACGCCATTCACCAACGAGCGAAGTATCCGTCACATAAACAACAAGCTGATAAGGCTCAGTCGTTTCATTTTTTATTTGTAAATCTAAATAATTATATGCACAGGTCGCGCCGCTACCGAATGGCTGATTGCGCTTTGAATCTGGGAATACATCATAACTGTGGCGATAACGTTCAGTTACCGTCAAAGGCGTATGAATCGTCATCCAGTAAATCAGGTTTGACAGCTGACACAATCCCCCGCCAACACCCGTCGTTACTTTCCCATAATGCAAAATCATCCCCTCGACATAGCCCTTCCGTTTCGTCGTATTGCCAATTAAGCGCCAATAAGAAAAGGTTTCCCCCGGTTGCAGCACAATGCCATTCAACCGTTTCACCGCAATTTTCAAATTGACGATTTTATTTCTTTGTAATTCCATATCCACATCTTTCAACTCGCGAAGTAAAGGTGTTCGATGTTGAAACACAACATGACTCAACTTGTCCTCCGCTCGCTTCGACGCATACTTCTTACCATCTATGTACCACTCCGAATAACGCTTCAAGCGATACGCTTTCTTGCCAAAAAATATACGCAGCTTGCTCCGCTTTTTCGGTTGCAATGAATTCATTCCCCACACCCCCTATTACCTATTCTGCTAATGAATCCCATTTCCCTTTCAAACCACCCAAAAAACCAAATGCATTTCATCCATCATTTTCTGCAAGTCACTCGTCAATTCACGCGAGTCACCGAAATCGCAACGACAACTAAAGCAAAACAACATACACTTGGGTTACAAAGTACTGAAGCGGAGGGATTACGATGAACATCATCAACGTCAACAATTTACAAAAAACATATGGCAACAACCACGTTCTAAAAGGACTGGACTTTCAAGCGAAGGAAGGGGAAGTCATCGGGGTTATTGGGAAAAACGGGGCAGGCAAATCGACATTTCTTGAAATCCTCATGACAATCAAACAGTACGATACAGGAAACGTTGTCCTTTTTAATGAAGATATTAAAGCACTCTCAACGAATCGCCTAGAACAAATCCGGCAACAAATTTCCGTCGTCCTGCAGCCGACTGAATTTTACAAAACGCTAAAAGTAGTTGAGCTGCTGAAATTATTCAAAGCCTATTACAAATCACCACTCGACATCAACACCATCATCGAGGACTTCAAATTGGAGCCACATCGTAAAAAATATTTCGATAAGCTTTCTGGTGGATGGAAGCAAATTGTCAGTCTAGCGATTGCTTTTTTATCACAACCAAAACTGTTAATTCTGGATGAACCAACAACTGGTTTAGATCCTCATATGCGCAACATCCTTTGGTCATACATTACAGATTACAACAAGCGCACAGGCGGCACGGTCATTTTAACGACACATAATATGGATGAAATCGAAATGTACTGCGACAAAGTGATGCTCATCAATAACGGCATCACTGAACTCTACGATACAACAGAAGGTATTTTGGCATCGGGTTATAAATCAATCAATGATTTCTATCTTAGGAAGGTATCATTGTAAGCAGAATAGCGCTAACTCCAGATAAATCTTTCGGAAAGCGAGTTTGCTTGCACTCACCACGGGTTTACTTGCACTCACTATAAGTTTGCTTGCACCACTTGCCCATTTGCTTGCACTCAAAACGAGTTTGCTTGCAAATGATGACCTTCGAACTACCAACTTATTAATAAAGGGGAGAAAAATATGTTAGCGACACAATTAAAATACGATTTACTCATGTTCTCAAGAGAATTGTTTTACTTAGTCTTCACGATTATCGTCCCACCCGTCACATATCTGTTCATGGGGCAATTGTTTGGCAATCAAACATACGCAGGAAATCTAAGTTATGCAGAAACGTACACACCATCATTCATTTTACTCATTACATTCGGCGTTATCTTTTTCGCCTTCGGTTTCGATCAAGTGATGAATCGCACAACCGGCGTCGAAAAACGCATCAGCCTGTCACCTGTACCGAAAAAAATGCTGTTGCTGTCAGCTATTTTGAAGTCCATCATCATTACAAGTATCGGCTTTTTCCTTGTCTACGGCATCGGGATGATTGCGTATGATTTAGCGTTCCAGCCAGCACGTTTTCTAAGTGCTTACGGGTTCTTCATCATCCTGAACGCTGTACTGCTCGTCATTTCTTCAGCAATCTATTCTTTATTCAAAAGCATGAACGCCGCACTGGTTTTTTCTATCGTCATTTTCCAAGTTGTTATGATTACAGGTGGCTTTACAATGCCCATTGCTATGATGCCGAAGTTCGTTCAAGTCATGGCAGATGTGAATCCGCTCTACCATATGAACAACCTCTTCATTGCAGTTTGGAATGGACAGCTTGTGTTTGACAACAGCACATTCATCTCCATCAGTTACATTGTTGGTTTAGTACTCGTCGCATTAATCATCATTAGCTTTACGAATAAAAGACGAAGTTAATAGACTACTCCAAGACAATCGTAGATGAATTGTATACACTATTGTCTAAGGGGGGCTTACGTATGAAAGTGTCATTGAACATCGATAGTGACTATACAGAAACAAAAGTGACGATTGAATCCCCGGAATTGGATCATTCCGTTCAGGAGATTTTGGATTTCATAAAAGGAAGAGAAACGGAGTTCTTGGTCGGAAAAGACGGCGATATGCAGCATATTCTAAAGCCAGGCGACATCCACTATTGCCACAGCGAAAAGGATGGAGTTGTCGCCGTCACAGCCGATGGTTCTTTTAAATTAAAAGAGAAGTTATACGAGCTGGAGGAAATCCTTCCTTCGAATAAATTCGTCCGGCTCTCCAAATCCGTCATCGCTAATCTTCATGAAATGAGTAGTTTTGAAGCGTCCTTCAACGGAACACTCTGCGTCTATTTTAAGTCGGGGGCAAAGGAATACGTTTCTCGCACATACGTCAACACCATTAAAGAATCATTGAAAATGAACAAGAGGAGGGGAAACGAATGAAAACCTTTTTATTCCGTAGTATGATCGGCATTTTCTTCGGGGCATTTATCGCTGTACTCTTAACGAATTCCGTCGTTTATTTTGGCGAGCAGGACGTGTTAGACGGGCAATTATTCTTGAAAAATTCACTTGGCTCTATTTTCAGCGGATGGTTTTTCACAGTCAGCCCACTCTATTTTGAAAATACCAATTTACGACTCTCTCAACAGACCGCGCTCCATTTTATAACTGTCGTTGTTCTATATTTTATCCTAGCATTCGGCATTGGCTGGATTCCATTTACCTGGAGCAGTTTTGCGCTGACACTAGGATTATTCATTGTCGTCTATGCTATTTTCTGGACTGCCTTCTATCTTTATTTCAGAAAGCAAGCAAAGAAATTGAATGCGGAATTGAATGGATTTTCGTAATTAAAAGCTGTACTAGGGAATCCTTCTAACAACGCTTGGCGCTCGGGGATGCCTCCCGCGATAAGCCAGACAGAAAACCGCTGTCCGTCTTATCACTCCGGCTACCCCGTGTAAGGCGCCTGCGCTGGAGATTAAGTAAAATCATAAATTCATCATTTATAGATTCAATTCCAATGTGGCTTTCCATTATAAATCATCCGATATTTCCCACCAGTCGAATCGCCAAATAGATAGCAATTCCCCAGACAACCAATGCAGAGCCTTTATTCAACAATGCCATGAGCTTGCCACTCGAATCCAATTTACCAAAATAGCGTCCGGCAATCACCAGCCCGAGAAACCATAGCCACGAAACAATGATCGTCGTCAAAGTGAATGCCACTCGGACATCCCCCGCATAATTGAGCGAGCTCGACCCAATGACGCCAATCGTATCGAGAATGGCATGGGGGTTTAATAAAGACACGGATGCCGCAAAGATAATCTGCTTCTTTGCCGAAAATTGCTGCCCGTCCACTTTCATCGATGCCGCATCGCTTTTCCATAACACAAAACCGATATAGACTAAAAATATAATACCGATACTAAAAATGATATTTTCCAACCAAGCAAATGTCAGCACTAGCAGCGACACACCAGACACTGCCGCCACAATTAAAATCGTGTCACAAATCCCCGTCGTCACAACAACAGGCAGCGCCCGCACAAATGTCGGCTGCAGCGCTCCTTGATTAAAAACGAAGACATTTTGTGCACCCAACGGCACAATGAGTCCAAATGCCAAAATGATGCCATGTAAAATTGCTTCCGTCACCCGCTCACCCCCTCTCTCACTATTCTTCATCGACAAGATTTTCCCTTTTTCTTTCGACAAAAATAAAAAGAACATTTTTAAGCCAAACAAGGACTTACACTGTCTAATATACATAAGCAATCAAAAATAGAGAGGGTGACTCCAAATCATCAAGCTAGTGAAAAAGGCGCAACAAGGCAATGACAAAGCTTTTCTAAAACTGCTTCAGCAATACGAAGCAGACATCTATCGAACGGCTTTCCTCTATGTCAAAAATGAAAATGACGCATCAGACGTTGTACAAGAAGTAGCTTATCGTTCCTTTAAAAACATCCATACACTCAAAAATCCTGAGTATTTCAAAACATGGTTGATCAAAATTACGATTACATGTGCCATTAATGTGCTACAAAAATCAAAAAAAGTCGTGCCCCTACGACCCGAATCTGAAGAATTTATCGGCTCTCACGATGAAGATATTTCGCTATCACTAACCATTCAAAACCTGCTCAACACGCTTGATGAAGACGAAAAAAGTGTTGTATTACTAAAATTCTACAACGATTATACCTTCAAAGAAATTGCACAAACACTAGAAATTCCATTAGGAACAGCAAAGTCTATTTTATATCGCGCCTTGAACAAACTTCGTGAACAAACCAAGGAGGATGAAATTTATGGATAATAAAATCAAGCAGGAACTCAACAAACTCGACATTCCACAAAATCTACATGAGCGCCTACAACAAGGTGTCAAACAAGCAAAAGCAGAACAACCGAAAAGAAAATATAAAAACCCACTCATAGCTACAGCTGCTATTTTAGTTATCAGCTTCGGCATGCTACTGACACCTGTAGGTCAAGCAACGTTTAACGGATTATTTGAAGTGACAAAGTTTGAGAAAAGGCCACATAATGAGGAACTATCATTCGGTTATTCTTGGAAAGGTACAGCAGGGTATGACACGGTAACGTATGACTCTTTAGCGGAAGTGGAAAATGCTTATACAATCCATATTCCCTTTCCAGAACAGTTAGTAACAATAGAAGAAAATACCGAACCAACAACATATAGCGTAGCAATAGATGAAATGGGCAACTTTCTCTCATACAACTATCATCTTTCAACAACAGAAAGAATGTATGAAGTCTTCGCGACTAACGTCGTAGAGTCAAGTCCTACATTCGGAGCTGAGACAACAGATGGAGCTGCTATCGAGAAAGAGGTTTTCATTAATGGTACAGTCGCAACATTATTAGGAACCAATGATTTGGATGGGTATTCTATTTATATTAAAAATGAACAATGGCAAATGGTGATTACCTCTTTTGCGCGTGGAATTCATGAAGAAGGCGTACTTCATGTAACAGAAGACGAACTTATCAAAATTGCTGAAAGCATTCAATGGTAAAATGCCCAAAAATAAAAGCCGCACCCAGTAATCACAGGTGCGGCTCTCTATATTCATTTCAACTTCTGAATAACAACCACTTTTAAATAATTAAATTCAGGGAAGTCACGACTTGTACGGAAATCTCTCGGCAATGAGGACTCCTCGAGAATCTTAAATGTAGAACCCGCATCCTTGAAAGCTTCTTCAATGAATGTTTTGAACTTCTTCATGCCAAAGCTCGCATTATTCGTCGATGCCACAATGACACCGTTTTTCTCCGTAATCGCAATCGCATCCTTCAGCAAAGCCGGATAATCCTTCGCTGTGCTAAACGAATATTTCTTCGTCCGCGCAAAGCTCGGCGGGTCCAGAATTACAAGATCAAACTTTAATTCTTTACGCTTCGCATAGCGGAAATACTCAAACACATCCATCACTTTAATATCCTGCTGCTCATAATCAATACCATTGACACTGAACTGCTCAATCGTCTTCGCCAGGCTACGCTTCGCCAAATCGACACTCGTCGTCTTCATGGCGCCACCAAGTGCCGCCGCAACCGAAAACGCACCTGTATACGAAAACGTATTCAGCACATTTTTACCCTGTGCATACTTATCACGAATCGCCTGACGCATATCACGCTGATCCAAGAAAATACCCGTCATTGCGCCATCATTCAAATTGACCGCGAAATTCATGCCATTTTCCTTGACGATAATCGGGAAATCACCTTGCTCACCACGGACAAAATCATCTTGCTCGATGTATTCACCCTTCGTATCGAAGCGCTTTTTCTCATAAATCCCTTTGTACTCAACGATTTTATCCAACACACTATAGACATGATGCTTCAGCGAATAAATTCCCTGGCTATACCAGCTCACCATATAATAACCGTCGAAGAAATCAATCGACAATCCACCGATACCATCGCCTTCTCCATTAAACACGCGAAATGCCGTCGTGTCTGGATCTACAAAAAGGGCTTCTCGGCGTTCAAGCGCCTTCGCAATTTTTGATTCGAAGAAATCGAAGTCAATCGCTTCCTCTTCTTTATGCGTCAGCACCCAGCCAATCCCTTTGTTTTGATTGCCATAATAGCCTTTCGCCACAAAACGACGGTCTCTGTCCACCAAACGAACAATCGCACCTTCCTCCGTCAAAGCATTGGCGTTAATAATCGCTTCCTTCAAAATTAACGGATAGCCCTTTTTCAAATCTGCTATATTTTTTGCATTCACTTGTAAATCGATTGTTTTCGTCATTTCATCAGCCTACTTCATCATTTTTTCTTATTATCGCACGTTTACACCAGAATTGCGAAATTGGCTAGGGTTTGTTATCCTTCTACCCACATCATTTGTATATCCTTCGCTCTGCGAATAATCATCAAAGTCGTGTATGCCGCTATAAATAATATCCCAGCGCTATTGTCTAACTTGCCGTCCTTTGACGGAGCAAATACGTTTATCTCACTTTGAAAAATCATTCCATCATTTCACACAGTGTCTACATAAAAATATATTCGATTCACAATCCAGAATAGCGTTGCATGCTGAATCCATCTCATGGGATAGAAAACACGTATATGATATAGTAGTAGGACAATAGAATAGGTGGCTCAAGGGTGGTCAGCCCATTCCCGTAAGAAAGGGGGTGGTGCTGATGTCAGTATTCGAATCGTTAATGTTCGCAGTAGCATTTGCAACATTAATCATATTGATATTGTCATTTAACCTAAAACAAAAATAACCCATCCTTGAGTTAGGCGCTCAGATGGGTTATTCCTACTGTATGGCTGCCCCTTGAAGGGACCTACCTATTGTATTGACCGCTGGATCTCACAAATCCGCGGTCTTTTTTAGTTTATTCAACTTATACTGCAAGTATACAATTTAAAACCAGATATTTCAAGAGATTCAGTACCCTACGATGAGTAACCGTGCACAGTGATCGCCATTTTAGAACGTACGCCTAGCATAACAAAGCGTATCATTAAAATAGCAGTGGAATCTCCCCCACTACTTCTCTTCTTGCAACAACGCCCCATCCACTATTTAATTAATCTTCTCCGCCAGCTCTAAAATAATCCCTTCTGGTCCACGAACATAGCATAACTTATATATATTTTCATAGTTTTGTATCTCACCCAAAAGTTCTGCACCTTTTTCTTTCAATTTGGCAACAATGGCTTCAATATCTTCAACGGCAAATGCAATATGCTGGATACCCAACGTATTTGCAAAAGATTGCTGAATCGCTTTTTCATCTGACGGAGTATGGAATTTGACCAACTCCAAAGTTGCCTGACCATCCGACATCCCTAACATGACAACCGTCTGCCTAACATCAGTAAGCCCAATTATCCGTTCTACCCACTCTCCTTTTACTTCCGCTTCCCCTAGCACTTCAAGTCCAAGGTCGAGAAAAAAGGCTTTAGCGGCGGGAAGATCTTTTACAATAATACCTACATGATCTATTCTATGGATTTTCAAAATTCATACCTCCTATACCTTTAATTCTTATTAAAAATTACTTCTCTTCCTTCAACAACGTCCTTGAATAGATCAATCCAACAACTCCCACGATTGTAAATAAAATGGCCCGAATAAGGATCGAGATGCTAGCCAAATCAATGATAAAGAGCTTCAACACACAAACGACAATGAGTCCCGCACCGATAAATTTGACCCACTTCCACTGCTGCTTGCCGCCGACACTAATGGATACGAAGGCAAAGGTGAACAGTGAAAATGTGTGCACTAGCAACACATATTCCAAGTCCCACGCATAAGCTGCGATGAAAGAAAAATACCATTTATTCAAATAGATGAAGTAAAAAACCTGAAGCACGACCGCTAACTGCGGGACATGCCATTTCAGTTTTTCACGCGAAAGATAAAATCGGTCTTTCATCATGGCCCAAATCAATACTGTGAAAACTGCTGCATAGAGTACTTGCACTAAAAAATTGAACAAAAACTCTCCATGTGCATTAAATACCCCAAGCCCCGCTAGCATAACTGATAAGCTGAGTATTAAAAACAAAATCACTGTACTATGTGCTACATAAAGCCCTTTACGCCATTTATGCAAGGTGTACATCGCACAAAGTACCACTAACATGACAAACCGCTGAACATGCATAGCTGTTTCGAATGCCAAAGAGGTACTCGATAGCCACAGCACTGTCAATTGATTGAGGTATAGCAATACGAGTACTTGCCCGGCAATCAAACTACCGTCAATGCGTACTGTTTTCCCTACCAACCACGTTGGCGTCCAGCGATATAGCGTGTAAAACAACCAACCCACTGAAGCTAAAAATACTAACCACACTGCATGTTCTAACGACCAAAACTGTTCAATTTGTACGGTGGTGAGTACTGCTGGCAAGGCAAACAGATAGACAATGGAGCCCGTCACAATCGTCCGCAGCGTCTCATAGCGTACACCCACCCAAATACCGAGCGTACCGTTCAACAGCAGCAGCATTAGGACAACCCTACTGTCCTCCAAATCGAAGGACAATACCAAAACGCTTAGCGCAAATACTGCCACCGCCGACAGAACCCCTTGTAGCGCGTAATCCTTCTTCCATAACGTATACATCGCAAGTACGCAGTAGACAAATGCCACCAGTCCATAAACGGCTATCTCTGCCACATGATCTAGTAACTTCACCCAAGCGATCGTAAACATAAAATTCGAGTACAACAATCCTTCCGAAAAAACAGTCCTCGAAATCTTCCCTTTTACATAAAAGAACAAAATCACACCATGCTGGATGAGCACCGTCGTAACCAATATTCCCTCTGCGTCGTAGCTACCATCCAAAATCGCATAAAAGAACAACGTCAAATGGAACAGCACGAATGTCACATAGAAGGAGAACTTATGCCGTTGACTAAGCGACACGTAAAACAACGATAGAAATAACAGCAAGATATACGCACAAAACTGAATCGCAGTAGTCCCTTCCCCCTCCAATAAAAAAGGCAGTAAAAATCCTGCAATCCCCGAAAACAATGTCAGCGTCTCTGACTTCATTTTTCTAGATAATAACAATCCCACGACAATATAGACGACACCTAACAAAAATGCGATCGTAAAACTTAAATAGCCATACAAATGATGCGCCGCAAAGGTCGTCAATATCCCAAGGGCTATAAAGCCACCCAATAACGTTAAACCAAATCCTTTTTTTCCACCACGAACATAACGCATACCCAGGTAATACAGCAAAACGGTCCCTGCATAGCCAAGCGCCACACGCACCGGGTTGGTAATCACACCATGATCCATGCCCACCTTCAAGCCCCACAGCACACCAAGCAGCAGGATGAACATGAATACGCGCGGCAACCAAATCCCCAATGCTTTCTCCAGATTAAATTCCTTCCGAACGGTCGGCACGCGAACAGGAATGTCCTGCTTCGGAGTAGCTACCTGATCAGGATGCTTCACTGGTGCCGCCACGTGCATCGTTGGTGCCTGTTCCGGAACGACGACTTCCTTGCCAGCCAATTGACGCTTTAACGACGCTACCTCCTGCTCCAGGACAGTCACTCTTTTGAATACAGCCTTTAGCTCTTTATTCAAGGTCATAACCTCCTCCCTCGTTTATTTCTTTTGGAAATCATACCATACTAGTAGAATAAACTGAGAATAATAACCACAAAAAAAGCAACATTTTCTAAATAGAAGAAGTTGCTCTCTAGTAAATTATGAATGATTAGGCCAGTAAGCGAAACGCTAAACTTTTCCACATACTAATGCGAACGGGCTGACGTTCCTGCTGCCCTCTAATTTGATATAAATAAGTCCGTAAATCGCCTTCAAACTCCTGTATTAAAAAAGGGACCTTCGTAAAATGATGGGGCTGTACCATATTCGGCTGAATCGCAAACATCCGAACGCCGCCCTCATTGACAACCGTTGCGACAAACTGCGAACAGAAAAATGCATGTTCACGCTGAATACCAATATTTAAAGCAACCGCAAACAGTCCTATAAAGTTATACTTATACTGCTCTTTACGACGTTCAATCTGACGAACCATTCTGCGCATTTTATGATATTCCTCTTCACTAACCTCACAGCTAAAAATCATACAATCCGCATCCTGAAATATCCCCGTCGACACATCCTCACGGACAAACCCGCCCACAAAAGGATTATGCCGCTGCTTCCGCCCGAAGCTATACACCTCATTCAATTGCTCATCAAAAGCGATTGAAGCGTGATTCAAGTCCTTCCGTGTATACAGCCCTATCGCCTTCGACAGCAATGTCCCCGTATCCGTTAAGACAATATATATGGTTTTCCCCACGACAATCAACCCCCACAATCTGTTACACCTATTATCTACTTTTAAAACAGCAAACTAAACCGGCTATAGATGGAAACTATCTAAGCCCTGGGACCTAGTTCGCACAGACACTCTGAACAATTTATGACATCTATCATCTCTATACTTAATTATACGTCTTTTACCAGCTAAGAGTTTCATGTTTTTGAAAATAATTAAAACTTAACACGTCGTTCATAATAGAGTTCCAGTGTTTATCACCTGGAAAAAGAACAAACGGTGCCTGCGCACCACTGCCCTATGCGCAAATTTTTCAGCATACGCTCAACATGTTTTCATTCCGGAACTTTCTGGGTATCTACATACTAACAGCCTTAAAAACTTGTGTCTATCTTATATAGAGGGAAGTGAACACAATGACAAACAATTTGCCAGAAATCCCGCAGCTCGCACCTACATCTGATAACGACGCCGCAACAATCGCTAACCAAGTCGTCGCAGCTGTCAACGCCTACAATCGCAACTTAAACCACGACGAGGAAGTCGGACTCATGCTGACATCATTTGGACAAACCGTGACGGTCAACATTACGGGAATCGGCTATATTGGTACAAGGCTGATTATGTTTAAAGGTTTCCTCACAAATAATAACGCACCTGTCGAGCTACTACAGCATGTGTCACAGTTGAATTTTTTGTTGGTGTCGTTGAAGCGGGAGAATCCACAAGAGGAGAAGAAGCATATTGGGTTTGTGGGGAAGTGAAGACAACAAGGTGCAATGGCGTTGGCCTTGCACTTTTTCATTATTTTTGTATCCTTTTTCAGCCGCACGCTCTATATATAATGTGAAAGTCATCGTTCATCGGGGGGAAAACGTCTTACTTTAGTCGAAAAGGGGCATTCGATTACTGTAAGAACTATCACGAAAAATGGAAAGAGGAGGATTTCTAGTGAATAAATTAGTCAAAGAAGCACACATCCTACTGCTTCCATCACTCATAATGGAAGTAGGTTTAAATGCGGCCATTTTTCTACAACAACTGCATGTGAACTTACTCATTTCGACAAACGTTCAGCATGGACATAAGTGGGTATATAAAACAGTTGAGCAATGGGAAAACGATGAATTTCCATTTTGGTCAATAGACACCATTAAAAGAACCATTCACAAATTAGAGAAAAGCGGCTATATCATTTCAACTACTTCACATAACTTTTCTAAAATGGACAAAACAAAATCGTATCGTATTCACTACCCAAAGCTACAATGTCGGACTGTGCAACATGCCACATCAGTGACAGCAAAATCGACACAAGAGGAAGTGTAAATTGCCCCCTCTACAGAATGCAAAATGCCCCTAGCAATAACCAAAGAGTATTAAAAGGATTAAAAAAGATATTGTCGAGAAGTCTCTCGACGGTGTTTCAATTTGCAATTAGCATTGACTGCCTTTAAGAACTTGGAATTGTGGTAGTACGCACCACATTCTCAAAAATAATAGCCCTCCGCAGAAGGCTATCATTTCTAGTCGTACCCTATATTGTGTGCAAGGATTATTTCAATCCACATTCCTTTGGTAATAAGGAATGACAAAAATAAGTTGTGACTTTCCCACTGTGTTCAGATAAAAGGAACGTTACATTTTTATAACTACTATGGTTTTTACACCTTTAAATCCCACCGCGTTCAAATAAAAAATGGAGCATATTCTGTAACAGTTCCCTTTATTCGATTGTGTTAAACTACTTTACATTATTGGAGAAACACGCTTTCTCCTGTACTATCAACTAGCTCATAACCGTTCGTAATCATCAAAATTTCCAAGACCGTCATATTTGGCAGCCTGTCATTAAAACTTTTTGCCATTGCCTAATCAGGGAATTGAAATGCTTCTAGTTCAGTTTGCATTTCATATTCATCACCATTTTTGTGTAACAAGTAGATTCTTAACAATGGATTTGTAGAACCTTCAAAAAAACATTTCATAAATCGCAAATATATTTAACATTATTTTTTCGCCTGTGCTCCATCTTCCATTGAAATATCGATTTTTAAATTAATTGAACCGTTTTGGTGTTCTTTTAACTTTTCCCAAAATGCTTTCATAGCCATAGCATATTTTTCAAAAGATATATTATCGACACTTAACACTTCTTCCATGTTGGTTGTACGATACAGGTTCATAAGTTTAGTGTCACCAACTTTCTCAAAATATTCAGGACGGATTTCAAATAACGCCTTAGCTGATGTGCCACTTCCATGTTTAAAAGTATTAGAAATTAAATTGCATTCCCGAATTGTCTCCCATATTTCCGTTTCTACAATAGGTACCTCAATCCCGCTGTCTTCACTATGTCCGAACCAGTCCAGGATTTCACTTTCAGAAAATGATAGCATTGTAAAGGTTAGATTCATTTCTTTTAACACCCCCCCTAAAATACCAAAATTGTTTACAAATTTACCGTAGGCTTCTTCCTCGTGTTTTGAAGTGAATTCAATTTGATTGAGATATTCGTTATGTCGATGCGTCATTTCTTCATGCAACCACCTTCGCAATTGCTGCTCGAATACTTGGTATAGGTTGCTTAATGACATTAATACAAATTGATAATGCATAAGTGATTGTTCCTGCATTCTATCGACTGCATAATCTTGGACCTTTTCATAGTAATCACCCATATCATCGTATTCAGGATTGAAACTGTATTTACCAATAATAGTTTCTTCCGCTTCTTTTAGGCACCTCTCATACGCCTTTTCAGGATTTTCTTTTACCTCTTTATAAATTGCATCATACGTACGGTCATGTGTATCTAATAGTACGTCATATATGCGAGTGTAAGATTCCCTGAAGAAGGGGCTAAAGTATAATTTAAAATTTCCCGTACGTTCTTCATACCGTTTTTTCTTTTTCATTGGATCACTACCTTTCTAGATAATCCCTAATACCGTTTGAATGGGTATCCATGCTAATTAATAGCTTTTCATCAATATATCGGTTGCGGGTGATTGTAATCAAAATAGATTAAGTGGTCCAGGGTGCGTATATTCAGAAGGCTGAGTCCATAGTGCCAACAAATTTAAATAGATAGATAGAATCACTATTTCTTCAGATACCTGCAAAATTCTTCGCATTAAACATTGCACCCGAATTTAATCCAATTCCTTCATTAACCTTTCTAGAATATATTCTTGTCCTTTTTCAGTTACTACTATAACGGTAGCTGTCTGTTCCCGATCATATTTATCAAAGCCTGTTGACGATTTTTCAACATCTAGGTACCTCAATCTCCGTGCTTGGCTTGTAGGTAGTTTCTTATTTTCACCGTTTATCCAAATTAACCCCCAGCTATGCAACCTTTCAAATAACTCTTTCCCACTTATCTTTGGTCCCTTTCTTGTAATGACTTTTGCAAGTTCCCTGACTGTCAAAAAACCTCGAGTTTCCATATTCAAATACCTCCTTTTCCTGAATGAGTAGATTAGTTTTCAATGATTTGATCAATGTTAAATAGAGTTCTAATCCGTGTTCTTCCACTTGCGTAGCACACTTCATAAATACTGTATATTACAAAAATAGAATTCGTGATTCTTCGAGTTATTGGCACTTTCAAATGTAGTATTAATCAATTCTTAATTGCGTCCTTTCCCTTTGGGAATCAATGACGTTATTTATCGCCTTAATCAATTCAAAATATATTCCACAACATTCATCTGATAACATTTCAAAGTCGTGGTACCCATACGAAAATAAAAGATTTCCTTCTTCCATCTTCTTATCCAATTTGGTTAACACTTCTGCTATCTCTTTATCCAATTTAGAATATTGTTCAAAGAGAGCGGCTCGAATTTCTTTACTGTATTTGGCTATATCCATTTCTAATAGCCCGTTATCCCGTTGCTTAACAATACTAACTTCTCCATTTTTACGTAATACATAATTGTAGGCTTTTATGAGTTCTTGCTTTTCTTGATATTGACGTTCCTCGTCTATTTTTTGAAATTCAATTTTAAGTGCTTCTTTTTGGGATTTTGTATTATAATGGCCAACCAAATATGAAGAGCCTAAACTACCGAGCAATGTGGCTACTGCAACAATTATTAAATTAAAATCCATCTTTCAGCTACTCCTTATTAGAGCGTTTTAATTTGGGTGCCTGATTCTAATGCGTTTCAAAATTAGATTAGAACCAGGCATCTTTTTTGTTAAGAAAAGCAGAAGTTAATCTCAAATAAACATCTGTTGCATAAATCCCTTTTTCTGTTCTTCCAAAATCGTTATTTTTTCTGTTTCCCCATTAATCTTCTTATCAATTTCAGAAAGGAAATTCACTATTTTCTGTTGCTCCAAAAGAAGTGGAAGAAACACTTTAAGATTTTTTATTTCTTTATTGTATAAATGAACAACGGACGACCCTTGGGCATATACGGCTAATTCATTTTTCTTTGCTGAGTTAATTTGATAACTAATGAATGAACCTAAAATATTTGTATTCGGTCTAAATATATTTATATCCCCACCAAGTAAAACTCCTTCTGCTTCCAATGAACTTGCACATGCTATATCAATTGCAGTTTCCCCAGAAGAAGGTATAAGAACATCATTTTTCATTCCAGTAACAACATTATCAATACTCTTAGTTCGACTATATACTTTATTAATTACATGATCATATAGTGTATATAATTCTCCGTAAAGAATACATGGTATCCCCTCTTCAGTTAAATCAGCCTTTGATAGGCCTCCTCCTTTAGAAAACTGGCCCAAACTTCCCAGGGTTTGCTCTTCCCACTCCGAAAATTCCTGCCCATTCTCATCCTTAAACCTCAATTCCCGGCTAAATAGCTTCTGCATCATGCCCTTTTTATACTCACGCCAAGCCTCAACCTTTTCTTTTTGCTGTTCGATGCGACGATCAAGTAAGTTCAAAAATCTGGAGACATACTTCTGAGTTTCAAGGGATGGTAATTTTATTTCTAGCTCATTAAACTCCTTTTGTCCAAGTGTTTTATTCCGACCAGCCCCACCAGGAGATGCAAGTTCTAAAAGATATTTCCCGCGATTTGTTTGATATAGTCTGGTGAAGTAATCCAAGTCCACCTTACTATTATCAACTCTGTACATTGGAAATCTATGTGAAGCAATTAACCCTTTTAATTCACTATTAGTCTGTGCGATTGCTCTCTCCCAAGCAAATACAATATTTACAATAAAGCAATCTTCTTCAATCCAAAATACACGTTTATTACCTAATTCTTTACCTACAACGGGTTCTTTAATAAAAATCCCCTTGGCATGTGAACGTATTCCGATTTGGACGTACTCGGCTTGTTTTTCAACCTTAACAGGGTTTTCCACTCTTGTAAGAATCTGTGAATTTTTATATACCTTATAATTTCTAATTATGTTTTCCATCAGAAGTTTCAAACCCCCAATTCCCTAAAATACTTCTCAAGTTCCGCATCTATTTGTTCAATTTCTACATCAATTTCCTTCATCCGTCGTGAAACAACTTCCAAATCAATCGGCTCTTCTTCTTCAAACGTATCGACATAACGGGGAATGTTAAGGTTGTAGTCATTCTCCTCAATTTCACTTAATAATGCTGCATAAGAATATTTATCAATTGTTTCACGAGACTTATACGTTTCCACAATCTTTTCAACGTTTTCATCGGTTAAGATATTTTGATTCTTTCCTTTTTCAAATTCACTGGATGCATCAATAAATATCACATTGTCATCCGCTTCACGGCATTTTTTGAAGACCATAATACACGTTGGAATAGTTGTGCCAAAAAAAATGTTGGATGGTAATCCAATAACTGCATCTAGGTAGTTTTTATCGTCAATTAAATACTTGCGGATAATGCCTTCCGCCGCACCTCTAAACAGCACACCATGCGGTAATACGACGGCCATTGTTCCGTTGTCATCCAAGTGGTGAATCATATGTTGGACAAAAGCATAGTCAGCTTTTGATTTGGGTGCTAGGCGACTATAGGCACTAAAACGTTCATCATCCAAGAATGCTACATCTGAGGTCCATTTGGCACTATAAGGTGGATTTGCCACGACCGCTTCAAATTTCATTTCCATGTGTTGGGGTTCTTCGATAGTATCCGCATTTTGAATATCAAAGTTTTGGTAAGATACATCGTGCAATAACATGTTCATGCGAGCCAAGTTATACGTTGTAGATGTGAGCTCTTGACCATAGAACTTACGAACATCCGCTTCTTTTGCCACACGCAGTAGAAGTGAACCTGATCCACAGGCCGGGTCATAAACATTCTTCAAATCTGTTTTACCGACCGTTACAATCTTTGCCAAAATCTTCGATACTTGCTGGGGAGTATAGAATTCTCCAGCAATCTTACCTGCACTAGCCGCGAATTTTGAAATCATATATTCATAGGCATCACCCAGTAGGTCAATATCCACATCATCATGTAAGAACGGAATATCGTTGACGCTCACGATTATTTTTGCGATTAATTTAGAACGAGATGAAACGTCACGCCCCAATTTGGATGAAGCTAAATCCATATCGTCGAATAAATGCTCAAAGTCTGCTTGGCTATCTGTACCGAGCGTGGATTCCGTTACTGCATTGACTGCTTCCTGGAGTAATTCCGTATCAAATCTACCATTGTTCCCTTTTTCAATTTCAATCATCATATTTGAAAACAGATATTCAGGCTTAATGACATAACCGATTTGTTGAAGAAGTTCCTCTGTCAGTGCTTCACGATATTCTTCATCCGTCCATGCCTTTGCGTAAGAAATTGAATCTTCTTCAAGTAATTTACCTACACGATCTTCTGTCTTTTCGGATAAGTAGCGATAGAAAATTAACCCGAGAATGTAGTTTTTGAATTCATATGCTTCCATTTGTCCTCGTAAATCATTTGCCATATCCCAAAGTTTTTTGTGTAGTTCTGCTTGTTGTAATTGCTGCTTTTCAGATGTTGTCATTTATATTCCTCCATTTTCACTGAAAGTAATTCATGAATATATTGATCTTCCAGTTCCATTCTTTCTTCCATAAGCCTTTTTTTCTGCTGGACTGCTTGTACAACTTTTCCTATCTTCACTTGTAATTGAATGGGTGGCAACGAGACTTCCATTTCACGAAGCATACCGATGGATAAGGACGAGACGCTGGATCCTTGAGTCGCAAGTTTGAATTGCCTTCGTACTTCCGCATGTTCGTTGAAATACCATTCAATAAACTTCGCATCGACTTGCTCTTGAAAATCAATAATAACGAAATTTGATGGAATCAGAAGTTTTTCAAAGATTATCGGAATAGAAGCAACACGTTGTGATAACAAATGTACGATGACCATATTCTCTTCAGTAAAACGAAGCTTATCTATCTGTTTTTCCTCGACCCATATACTGGCCTTCTTATCCTGTACCAACCTATACGGTAACCCTATGGATTCGTTGAATTCTTTCAACGTTAATACTTTTACACGTGTAGCACCCGGTGTTTTTTCTTTCGTTTCTACACGAGTAACATTTATACCTTGGACGACTGACGCCAATTCCTGTAATTGAATAGCCCTACACCTCCATACTTTTGACTACTGATCGAATTATATATGTTATTTTATAAAATAGCAATTATTATTTACGTAATTTTATAAAATAACATAAAGACCTGCCACAATCTTGTCAGTTGTAGCAGGCCTTTATGTTTATACTTTCGTATCTTCTAACCAAAGAGGGCGTTGAGCTCCCTCATGTATACCGCTCCGTATGTTCCATAATGAACTCCGTAATTTGTCGGGCAAGTTTTCGTTTCTTGATAAGCCCGACTTTTAAAGAATCACTAATTACGGATTGTTGAATGATATTGCTATACTCATATTCCTCAAGATATTGTTTTAAATCCTCTTCAGGCATGCCCATTTTCTCTGAAAAGGAATGAATTTCTTTTTCCCGCATCTCTTCTTCGTAACTATTATACGCATCGTCCACCGAGTCTTCATTTGTTAAATCAGGAACCACACGCTTCAAGAAACCTTTAATCAAGTCTACTTTCAAGCGTAATTCAGGATTATCAGCCCGACCCACTTCTTCCTCAATGAAACGAAGTTTATTCTCAAGATCCTCTTTATTATCGAAATCAAGATCTCGCATTAAGTTCATGATGTAGCTAACATTGATTCGATCTGTGTGCATGAGCTCCAATTCAAAGTCGATATCTTGTAGTATAGATACTTTTTCAACATCTTTTTTCACTTGTTCAGCAATTTTAAAGTACTTACTTTTATAGTCTTCGTACGTCTGGCTTTCGATTTCAAGTATTTCTGGATCAAACTCAAATTCTGTAAATGTTTTTAATCGAACTAAGAGTTTAGTCATATCTTTAAATGCATTGACAAAAGCCTTTTGATCCTCTTCCCGTTCCAGTTCATCAACCGCTTCTGGTGTAGCGGCAATTTCACGCACCTTCTTTAGAGAAGCTAAGAACATAGCCAAGTATTCAACATAACTTTTCATTAAAATATCATCGACAGAATCTGTCTGAGAAAAAAGTTTAAGGGCTTCGTCTGTATTATCCTTTAGGTTGCGATAACAGACGACATTCCCATAAGGTTTCGTTGCTTTTTCCACACGATTGGTACGGCTAAATGCTTGCAGTAAGTCATGATGTTTTAGGTTTTTATCAACATATAGCGTATTCAGCGTTCGACTATCGAAACCTGTTAAAAACATATTGACGACAAGTAATATATCAATCTGTGCGGTTTTGACCCGTTTGGAAATGTCTGAAAAGTAGCTCGCATATGTATCCGTGGTAAAATTCGTATCGAAGATTCCATTATAATCCGTGATAATGCGTTCAAGGCTATCCCTGGAGTGCTCGTCTTTCCCTTCACTCTCTTCATTCGCACCGTACGAAAAGATTCCCGCTATTTTAAAAGGATGTTCGATTTGTTTAAACATCTCATAATACTTAATGAGCATAGGAATGGATTGAACCGTAAAAATTGCGGTGTATCCTTTGCTGCGTGATTTTCGTTCATGATTGTCCAGAATGTTATTGACAACCAACTGCATTCGCTTGTCGTGCATCCAGACTTCATCTGTATTGATGGCTTCCACTCGGGTATCATCGCTTTCATCAACAGATACATTAAACGTTCGAATATGCTCCACTGAAAAGCCTAGCACGTTGCCATCTCGAATTGCCTCTTTAATCAAATACGTGTGTAAGCACTTTTCAAAAAGATCGGCAGTTGTTCGCCCATCCTGACTTTTATTCTCTTCAAAACGGGGTGTGCCTGTAAACCCGAAATGCTGTGCGTTTTCGAAATGTCTGGAGATATTCGTATGCATTTCCCCGAATTGGCTTCGATGACATTCGTCTATAATGAAAATCACTCGTTCACCTTTGTATTGATCCATGATATGAGCGAAGCGAGGATTCTTTACCGCATTCGCCATTTTTTGAATGGTCGTAACAATGAATGGCTTCATAACATCTTCAATTTGCTTAACAAGGAGGTCTGTTTTCTCTGTCCTGTCAACAGAACCCTTTTCAAATTTATTAAATTCAGCGATGGTTTGACTGTCTAAGTCTTTTCGGTCTACTAAGAAAAATACTTTTTTGATGCTCGGTTCATTTGCAAGAATTTGACTTGCTTTGAATGAAGTGAGCGTTTTTCCTGAACCCGTCGTATGCCAAATAAAGCCACTGTTCTTCGTTTCAAGGGCACGCTGGACAAGGGCCTCAGTTGCGTACACCTGATAGGGTCGCATGACCATCAACAGTTTTTCCGTATCGTTTAAAACCATATACCTAGCAATCATCTTAGCGATATGGCATTTTTCAAGAAACGAAGCCGTGAATTCATTCAAATTCGTAATGATGTTGTTTTCTACATCGGACCAGAAAAAAGTGTACCCAAATAAAATATCGCCATCCGAATTCGAAAAGTACTTCGTATCTACACCGTTTGTAACCACGAATATTTGAAGAAAACGGTACAATCCTTTGTATGAATGCTTGCGATAGCGTTGAATCTGATTGAATGCCTCTTTGAAATCCAGCCCTCTTCTTTTCAGTTCAACTTGCACAACAGGAAGACCATTGATTAAGATTGTTACATCATAGCGATTCGTGTATGTTCCAGTTACCGTGGTTTGCGTTGTCACCTGGAATAAGTTTTTGCACCATTCACGGGTGTTCAACAGCTCTATATATAGTTCCGACCCGTCTTCTCGTTCAATAATTTGTTTATCCCGTAAGATTTTAGCCGAATCAAAGATACTTTTACCATCAACTAAATTGAGTAATCGATTAAATTCTATGTCTGTGAGCGGCTTCCCTTCCAGTTTCTTTTGATTAAATCGATTGACCTGCGAACGGAAATTCCGCAGAAGTGCATCGTAATCAGGAAGCTGAATTTGTTCATATCCTTGTCGTACAAGTTGATTAATCATGTTTTTTTCAAGTTGTGCTTCAGATTGATAGCCCATTCACGTGACACCGCCTTATATTTAACATATTTATATACGTCTATTCTTGCATAATTCTGTCGGAATACTCAGTCTATATAATCACAAGCGAAGGTGCCTTACTGGGGTCGCCGAAGCGCCAAGCGTTGTTGGTAGGATTCTTTATGCCAACATATATAGTGATTCACACCCAAAAAGCTGAA
>NZ_JAWLIR010000019.1:0-12922 GCF_033485195.1 Sporosarcina beigongshangi | reverse complement strand
CTAACTTTTAGGGGTCACAACACGACCGAGCAGTCGGTGAAGGGCTTTTTTTTGTCTGATCGCTCAGACACTTATTCATCTCATAACTAGTATATACTAATAGATACATAATGAAACTGAGAGGTGTTTTATGAAAAAGTCTATTTTCACGCTCGTATTATTTTGTACAGTGAGCTTATTTTTACTCGTCCCATCAACAAGCGGAGCAACTAGTACGCCTCCGGATACAGATCGAGTCATTGTCAAAATAACAGGTGTGGACGGTGAAGAAACTGTAAAGAGTATAACGTGGGAAGAGCTGCAGCAAATCAAAGATGATCGTACTATGCGCACTTCTTCTACTCAAGTTAATTCACAAAAGGTCCAAGTACTTGAGCCGGATTATATTCGACACGCGGGGCCTATGATACATAGCATGGAAACTGTTTCGTGGGGAGCAGAGCGAATCGGTGCAAAAACGATGCAAAAAGCACTTGCACCAACGAAAAATAATGTGATTGTGGCCGTCATCGATACAGGCGTTGACTACACACATTCTTTATTGAAAGATAGAATCGTAAACGGGTATGACTTTGTCGATAATGATGCAGACCCAATGGATGTTCAATATCATGGCACGCATGTTGCGGGGGTTATTGCTGATACGACGCCTGCCAACGTAAAAATTATGCCGATACGTGCTTTAAATGCAGATGGCAATGGATACGATTCTCACGTTGCGGAGGGCATTCGATTTGCTGTCGATCATGGTGCTGCAGTTATTAATATGAGCTTCGGCGGTGAAGAGTATTCTCGCTTTTTAACGGATGCCATCGACTACGCACTTTCCAAAAATGTCCTTATAGTCGTTTCTTCAGGAAATGAAGGCGGAGACACTGCTAATTATTATCCTGCATCCAACGAGAAAGTGATTGTCGTTTCAGCAGTCGACCAAAACGATAACGTCACTCAATTTAGTAATACCGGAACAACTATCGACATTTCAGCGCCAGGTGTTGGGATTATTTCAAGCATTCCAGGTGAGCAAAAAGGCAGTATGAGCGGAACCTCAGCAGCAGCCCCATTCGTCAGTGGCGTCGCTGCAATGTTGATGCTGGATAATCCAAAAAGCTCAATCCAAGTCATTGAACAACTGTTGAAAAAATACGTCGATGACCGGGGAGAGACTGGCTGGGACAAGCTTTACGGCGAGGGAGTTGTGAATGTTACTTCCTATGCGAAGATTTCACCGCTAGCACAACCAAAAGCTGTCGATTTTATTAGTTTACCAGGACAGAAAAACGTTTCTTTGAATAAATTATGGACTGTCAAATTCGACCGCATATTTTCTGACCCAAATATAGCAACAATCAAGTTGTATAATGGAGTTACGGAGATACCAATCACACTTTCTCCCAACTTGAAAAACAAGGAGATCATCGTGACGCCTAAATCCAATTATGAGTCGAACACAGCATACCGTCTCGAAATCATTGTGCAAAACGGTAAAAAGTATCAAATGCAATTTGAAACGACTGGATTGAACTGATAGGTTTTATACAATGTAAGCCGATAAGTAACATCACACTGCCTCGATCGCAGTGTGATGTTACTTTTTTTGTGTCGATTGTCGGAGTGTGCAACGATTATCGTATAGTGTGCAACAAAGCGCCAGGTTTCCAACCAAAGTAGCGAAGCCCCCAACCATTCCCGCCAAGTGTGCAACCAACTCGCCGAGGTGTGCAACCAAGGGCCAAGTTTCCAACCAAAGTAGCGAAGCCCCCAACCAGTCCCGCCAAGTGTGCAACCAAATCGCCGAGGTGTGCAACCAAGGGCCAAGTTTCCAACCAAAGTAGTGAAGTCTCCAACCATTCCCACCAAGTGTGCAACCAAATCGCCGAGGTGTGCAACCAAGGGCCAAGATTCCAACCAAAGTAGCGAAGCCCCCAACCAGTCCCGCCAAGTGTGCAACCAACTCGCCGAGGTGTGCAACCAAGGGCCAAGATTCCAACCAAAGTAGCGAAGCCCCCAACCAGTCCCGCCAAGTGTGCAACCAACTCGCCGAGGTGTGCAACCAAGGGCCAAGATTCCAACCAAAGTAGCGAAGCCCCCAACCAGTCCCGCCAAGTGTGCAACCAAATCGCCGAAGTGTCCAACCATTTTGCCGAAGTGTGCAACAAAGCGCTAGGTTTCCAACCAAAGTAGTGAAGCCTCCAACCATTCCCGCCAAGTGTGCAACCAAATCGCCGAAGTGTCCAACCATTTTGCCGAAGTGTGCAACACAGCGCTAGGTTTCCAACCAAAGTAGTGAAGCCTCCAACCATTCCCGCCACGTGTGCAACCAAATCGCTAAAGTGTGCAACCATTTCTCCGAAGTGTGCAACAAAGCGCCAGGTGTGCCACTGTTTTAATTAGACTATTTAAAATAATATGACAGGTAGGAAGGAACTATAGTATTATATATAAGAAAGCACTATAAAACAGCAATCACCCAAATAACCATTCATACACAATAACAATAAGGAGGAATTTGATGAAAAGATCATTCCGGTTGGCCATCGTTTTTGTTTTTGTCGCGAGTTTTTTTATTGCATATCCGTCAGCAGATTCATATGCGAAGGATAACGTGTTCAAGGACATTAAGTCGGGAAGTTATTATTATGAATCTGTATTGAGTTTAAGTGAACGTGGAATTATTAATGGATTTAACGATGGTACGTTTAAGCCGAATCAAGCTGTGACGCGTGGACAAGCTGCGAAGATTTTGGCGCATGTGCTTGAGCTTGATTTAGAGAGTGTCAAGGATCCAAAATTTTTGGATGTGAAGCCGAGCCATCCATTCTATAAGGAAATTGTCGCGTTGGCGAATGCTGGCGTGATTAGCGGCTTCGCGGACGATACGTATAGATCGGATCAAACATTGTCGAGAGCACAAATGGCGAAAATTATTGCCGAAGGCTTTCATTTTGACGTTCGAAAAGTAGAAAAACTGCCGTTTACGGATGTGAAAAAGACGGTATGGTATGCCAATTATGTACAAACATTGGTTGCCCATAATATTACAACGGGGATTACCGCTACAAGCTTTGGACCCGATCATGCGGTGACGAGAGCACAAATCGCTACGTTTATTACGCGCAGTGAAAAGGCGGCTGGGCTTTTCGAACCCGATGTTATTGCGGGTAACGGAGATTTTGATGCACTTGATGGGAATGCGATGAATGCTTCGTTTCGCTCTCCTGCCAGTCTTGTTGCGTTGGCAGACGGGGCTGTGTTGATTTCAGATCGTCAAAATCAGTTGATTCGAAAACTGCAAGACGGGATTGTTTCTACGTTTGCGGGGACAACGTTTGAGTTAAATAATTTTGGATATCCTGAGGGCGGCCTCCATGATGCGATGAAAGAAACAGCCGTATTTAACGATCCATCTGGAATGGTAGCTGATCGTGAAGGGAATATTTATATCGCAGATGCTTCGAATCATGTCATTCGGAAAATCGCTAAGAATGGTGAGGTGACGACCATTGCGGGAGATGGACTGCCTGGTGATGAAGATGGGATTGGTGAGAATGCGCGATTTAATCATCCGCAAGACGTAGCGATTGCAGCGAATGGGACGCTTTATGTGGCGGATACGTTAAATCATTTAATTCGAAAAATCGATCCAAATGGAAACGTGACAACATTAAATGCTCCTTCCCTCCGTCCTGTTGAAGTAACGGATGGCGATATCGAGAATGCTGGTGATTTACAAGATGGCGACTTGAAAACTGCGAAGTTTAATGAGCCGTCGGGATTAGCGATTGATAGCAAAGGGAATTTATATGTCAGTGACACTGGGAATCAATTGATTCGTTATATTAATTTTGCTACTAACACTGTGAAGACCGTTGCTGGGAAAAGCGTAAACAACGGAACATTATATGCAAATGGTGGATATCGAGACGGGGTGGCACTTGAGGCACTGTTCCATTCACCGAGTGGAATGACGGTAACAAAAGAGGGGGGAGTCGTGATAGCGGATCGTTTAAATCATTCGGTGCGTTATTTGTTGAATGGCAAAGTGACGACACTTGTAAAGAATGGGTTAAGTCATCCGACAGATGTCGCTATTCAGGATGGAATGATTTTAATAGTGGATAGCTATCACAATCAAATTCGACAAATACAATTTAAATAAGGAAATAAGGAGAAACGCACGCGTAGCAACCAGAATAATATGCCCTTCGATCGAGCAATCGGTCGAAGGGTTTTTCTGTTTTGGTATATTTTAGTAATTAGGCAAATTTTATAACTACTTTTTTTGACGAAAAGACGAGTAATTATATAATTTTTTATTTGAAAATTCGTCAATTAGAGATTCTACTCTCGTTGATTGAAGCGCAAGTCGGCGACTCCTGCGAAAGCCGTCACGAAGAACGGCTTTTGCGAACAAACGCGAAGCGTTGAGAGCAGGAGGGCAGATGCCTTAATTTCCGCAAAGAACGCAGAAATACGGCAAATCGAACCCTACGCTGTTCGATCGGCTCAAGCCATGCCCGCGGAAAGCGTCCGACTGAAGCGGAAATCAATCTTGTTCGTATTTTAGGATTGATGGCTCTATTATGAAATTGACTCAAATACCATTTAATTAATTAATTAATTAAAACAAAAACCAAAGAAGTAGATGGGAGTTACCATTTACGATTATTGTAAATGCTAGGACCAGAAGAAAATATTCCTGTGACTAAGGCGAAATAGTAACAAATTAATAAAAAATAAATAATGATCATTAAAAGCAAGCTAAGCAAAAGGAGATAGTAGATGTATTGCATTATTGCTCGATTAATCGTGCAATTTTGCGTATGGACTTAAAAAATGAATAAATTTATAATTTAGTCAACATAGAGTAGGGGTTGATAATATGAGCATGATGGACACGATTGAAAGTATTCCCATTCAGTTAAATAAAATACTGAAGAATAAAAACCTTGTTGATCAAAACACACAAGATTATTTGAAAGCGTTTCCCGATATAAAGGGAATCGTATTTATCGCATCGGGTACCTCTTATAATGCTGCTTTTACAACGAAGAAGTTTGCAGAGGATTTTATCAATATTCCGGTTGAGCTAATCTATCCGAACATATTTGTAAATTATTTAAACAAGTCCTTATTAAATAAAGAAACGTTATATGTCTTTATTTCTCAGGGGGGAAAAACAAAACTTGTTTATGAGGCATTAGAAATCGTTAAATCGAAGGGATTTCCAAACATATCGATCACTGAAAGTTTAGATTCTCCAATCGCGAAAAGTGCTGATTTAGCTTTGGAGATGGGATCTGAAAACGAAGCGTATATGTTTAGAACGTTAGGATACTCTGCAACATGCGCCACCTTATACTGGCTCTTTACTTCTTTATCAAAGTTATATTGCGGATTATCAGAATCAGAGGAACAGGCGTTAATTGAAGATTACTCGAAAATGGTTGACAATCTACCGAAAATTAAAAATGATACACTCGATTGGTATAAAAAAAATAAATTCACTTTAATGCAAAAGAGTAAATTTTTATTTTCGGGTACAAATGATTTATGGCCAGTTGCGCAAGAAGCTGATATTAAGTTCATGGAAATGTTGCCAGCGCTTACAAATAGCTTTGAGCTTGAGGAACTCATTCATGGACCACAAAATGCGTTCGACAGTACGACGGGTTATTTTATTTTAAGTAGAAAAGGCGAAGACTCAGAGAAAGCCCAAAAGATATCGGCATTTATTAATACCGAAATCACGAAGTGTTTTATGGTTGGGGAAGAGACAACCTTGGATACAGATTTACCGATTGTTTCACCAAGTAAATATTTTAGTAGCTTAGAGTATATTACAGTCTTCCAAGTTTTATCGTATCAATTATCTACGGATAAAGGCCGTGATCTCTCAAAAGGGGTATATCCACAAGTCGTAAATTATATCGAAAAGTCATTATAAAAGTAAAGCAAAGGTGGGTACAAATCCTATGAAGAAAATATTAATTGCAACGCATGGGGAATTTGCAGAGGGGATTATGTCTTCTGCGGAGATCATTTTGGGAAAACAGGAAAATCTGTTTTTCATCAATGCGCATGTTGATCATATACCAGTCGATAAGAAAATAGAGACCTTTCTTGCAGAAAATGTTAGTGAGGATGACAACTTAATTATCATTACGGATGTATTTGGAGGCAGTGTCAACCAAACAGCAATCCGCTATTTATCGAGTGGAAAGGTAAATATTATTACTGGTTTCAACTTGCCGCTGTTGTTGGAACTAATCATGTTGAACGAATCCGATATTACACCAGAAAAGCTCAAAGAGATTACCGAAAAATCCAAGGAACAAATCATATATGTCAATGATGAATTACTAAAAGTAAATGACGAAGATGATGAGTTTGAACTGTAAGACTAAAGAATAGGGGTGGAAAAGATGATCGTAACCGTTAGAATTGATGATCGTTTATTACATGGACAGGTCGTGTACAGCTGGAAAGCGGCATTATCTTATAATGCTGTCGTAATTGCTAGTAATGAAGCAGCCAGTGATGAAACGAGGAAAATGGCGCTGAAAATGAGTTGTCCGGATGGAGTTAGACTTGCAATCCGAACAATTGAGGATGCGGCAACTGTATTGAAAAACCCAAAGTTAGCACCAATGAAGGTATTTGTGATTTGTTCAAAGCCTAAAGATGCATATGAATTATTATCACTGATCGACGAAACGCCAGTTTTAAATGTAGGTGGTATGCAAATGCATGAAGGGAAAGAGTTGCTCTCACCAGCGGTATATGTATCGAAAGAGGACATAGCGTATTTAGATAAAATTCAAGATAGTGGGATTGAAATTGAGGTACGTCAAGTTCCAACAGATAATGTTAAAAACTATAACGAGTTAAAAAGTAAATTGACATTCAAATAGAAGGGGAGAGGTCTTATGGGAACTGCGCTTTTAGTAGGTGCAATACTAGCAGTACTTTGGTTTATTGAAAAAATGCTTGGGACACCAATGGTTATCAGACCAATCGTTGTATCAACGATTATTGGCTTAGCATTGGGAGATGTACAAACGGGTCTCCTCGTAGGAGCGACACTTGAATTAGTTTTTATGGGGTTCATTCAAGTTGGAGGAGCAGAGGTTGCATTAGCACTAGCTTTACCTATTGCAATTTTGGCTCAATCTTTAAAAGTGGTCGTCTTTATCGTACGAAGTTATTTTATGAAGTATGCGATGAGTCTAGCTAAAACAGCGAATATTAAGGGACTCATAACCTTAAATATGGCGGGTCTCGTCCTTCAATGTCTAATGTATTTCGTAGTCGGATTTGTGGCAATTGTATTTGGATCAACTGCAGTAGAAGCTTTTGTGAATAATATACCAGAAGTAATTATGAATGGACTTCAGGTTGCTGGTGGCTTATTACCTGCTGTTGGATTTGGTTTGTTATTACTTCCAATGATGAGCAAATTTAATGTGCTATATTTCATCTTTGGTTTCGCATTATTTGCCTATGTTAATTTACCAATCTTAGGAATTACGCTATTCGGAGTTGTTCTCGCATTTATCCTAACGTACGAAATGCCAGGGAAGAATGTTGCTGTTGCTGGTTCAAATATAGATGAGGAGGACCTATTCGATGTCTGATAAAAAGAAACTAACAAAAGATGAGAAAAAAATGATGCGCGAGATTTTCTGGAACTCATTTATGCTAGAGGCTTCCTATAACTATGAAAGACAACAAGCGTTAGGGTTTTCAATCGGAATGTGGCCTGCGATTAAACGGTATTATAAAACCAAAGAGGAACAAGCTGAGGCACTTGAGCGCCATATGAATATTTTTAATACGACACCACATGTGGTTACTACGATAACTGGCGTTGCCACTGCATTGGAGAAGGAAGCAAGTGAAAATCCATCTTTCGACAAAAGCATCATTAATAACGTGAAAATAGGTTTAATGGGCCCATTCGCTGGGATTGGCGACTCCCTTTTCTGGGGAACGCTGCGAATTATCGCTGTCGGAATTGGTTTGTCCTTAGCTCAACAAGGAAGTATATTAGGACCCATATTATTTTTATTACTCTTTAATGTTCCGCATATGTTAGTTAGATATTATGGTGGGATTTATGGATACAAGTTAGGGACAGGCATTATGCAACAAGCTAATAACTCTGGTATCATGGAGAAAATCTCAAAAGGGGCTACCGTTGTTGGACTCATGGTAATTGGGGCAATGAGTGCTTCCATGGTAAAACTTAATTCAGCCTTTGTATTCACCGTTGGAGATCAAAAAATTCCAATGCAAGATTATTTAGATCAAATATTCCCACTGTTATTACCACTTTTATATACATTATCTATGTTCCTGTTATTAAAAAAGGGCTTCAAGCCAACAACTATATTGTTCATTACAATCATTTTTGGTATAGTTGGGTCCCTAATAGGAATTATATAAAAAATGATTACTGTAATCTACGTGATTACAGTAATTTTTTTAACGCATAGGAGGGGGAGAGATGTTGAACTTTAGTCGTAGAGAACTACTTATATTAAATGAATTATTTCATAAAAAAAGCTTAACCTCTACTGATTTATCCCTTGTTGTAGACACTTCAGTTAGAACCGTTAAAACAGATATTTCTAACCTGAAAGTAAAATTATCGGATTATGGAATAACCATTCATTCTAAACCGAATCAAGGCTACAAACTTAACTATGAAAATGCGGATAGTATCACTTTTTTAACGAACCAGCTGAAGTCTATGAATGTAGAAAGATTATATACTTTTAAGAAAAATAACTATGAACGGGTTTTTTATGTCCTAAGGCGTCTGTTACTGAAGGATGTTTATATTAAATTAGACGTACTCGCCAATGACATGTTTATTAGCCGATCTACTTTAAATGCAGATATGATAGAAGTTAAAAAAGTTCTAAACAAATACGAACTAAAATTAACCTCAAAAGCAAACCACGGAATAATGATTCAAGGTACAGAAATCAATAAGCGGATGTGTATCGCAGAATATTATTATCATAATAACACAAAGCTAGGGTATGAAAGTAAGAACGAATCCTCTTATTTTAAAGAGCATAATGACAAATATATTCAAACAATCGAATCTATACTGAGAATCGTTTGCGAAGAGTACCTGATAGTATTATCCGACTTCTCGATAAAAAACATCGCAATCCATATCTTTATTTCTATTCAAAGGAATCTTTCCGGTAATAAAATTACGGTACCCAACACATATTTGAAAAAAATCAGAACGAAGGAAATTTTTAAGGCGAGCGAAAATCTTTCCATGAGACTCAACGCGCTATTTGGCTGTAATTTTCAAGAGGTAGATAGTGCTTATATTTTTATGCATATTGAAAGTAAGCAGCTCTTAAATGATTCGACGAGTATTACCGATGAACAACAAACTGAAGTAAAAAAGGTTTTAGAAAATATATACGCTGAAATTAAAAGTAATTTTGATATAGATATTTCAGAAGATAAGACACTTAATCAATTTTTAGCATTACACATTCCGCAAATGATCAAGCGAATCCGGAATAATATGGTCATCCGAAATCCAGTTGTACATGAAAATCTTCAAAAATATATCTTTGCCACCAAGGTGACGATCTCAGCAACTGAGATTATTCAAAATCACTACGATGTACAAATCAATTTAGACGAGTTTGGTTATTTGGTACTCTATTTCAATGTTGCCTTAAGAAACCTTCAAAAGAATAAAAAAATCACAATTGGCTTAATGAGTGGTAGGGGCAGAGCGGAAACCATTATGTATATTAATGAGATTAAAGAAAACTTTTCAGATGAAAAGTATGAATTAATTAATTATGACTCTAAGGAAAAAGCAATTAGTCATTTAGATGATATTGATATATTGGTATCCTCCTACGAAGTAGAATTATCTAGAAATATCTTGCAAGTAGCGATTGAAAAAGGGAATTATATTAATGAAATTAGAGAGTACACCAATAAAACAGATCTTTATAAACTCAATATAGAAAACTATTTCCAACCTCAATTTTCGGACTTCTATTTAGAGGGAAAAGATAAAGAGAGTGTTTTGAGTAATTTAGTAAAAAAACTGCAGTCTTTAGATATTATAAAACCAGACGTTCAGATGGATATGCCGTTTGTTGCGCATGAAATTGGTAATAATATTGTCCATCTTCAGGATTTATATAAAATATGCCGAAAGTCATTTTGCTTTATTGCTGTACTTGAAAACCCAATTATTTGGGATAAGGATATCATTAGAGTCCTGTTTATCATCAAAACAAAAAGAGATGGCGACCATAACTTAAGTATTTTATGTGATATGTTTTCCAAGTGGACAAGTAATAAGGAAAATGTAAATCGGCTAATTCAAAATAAAGATTATGATTTATTTTTACAAAGCATTCAAGATTATTAAGACGAGCTATCTCAAGCTGCTAGCTCTTTGGAGAGTGTAACTAACTAACGAAAAAGTCATAATAACTAAGGAAGAAAATAATATGAAAAAAACAATCCAAGATATTGTATTGATCACGATTGGTGGATTTATTTTTGCTATTGGTATAAATTATTTCACCCTCCCAAATCTGTTATCAGAAGGCGGAATTATTGGACTGACAATTATTGCACACTATTTATTCCAATGGTCACCAGGGATTATTAACTTTATTTTAAATATGCTTTTATTTTTGGTTGGCTATAAGCTTTTTGATAAACGGACTGTTCTTTATACGTTATTTTCCATTGTATCCTGCTCTGCTTTTTTGTATGTAACTGAAGATGCGGGAAAAGTACTGACAGAGGATACACTTTTAGCAGCTATCTTTGCAGGATTATTAGTAGGTATTGGTTTAGGCATTATCTTTCGAACAGGCGGAACCAATGGTGGAACGACAGTCCTTGCTAGAATGGCTAACCAATATTGGGGCTGGAGTATCGGAAAGAGTATGCTAATTATCGATATTATAGTCGTTGCGGGCTCTATTTTTATAATTGGTTTAGAAAAAGCAATGCTCACTTTACTGACTGTTTATATTGGTGCAAAAGCCATTGATTTTATTGTCGAAGGGCTAGATGAAAGAGTAGCCGTTTTAATTATTTCAAATTCACCAAACGAAGTTTTGAATAAAGTCATGGATAGTATGTCGAGGGGAGTCACTGTTTTAGAAGGGCGCGGCGGCTATACGAAAGCAAATAAAGAAGTTTTGTATATTGTCATTAGCAAACAAGAAATTGTTCGACTAAAAAGTATTATTAAAGAAATTGATGAGCAAGCCTATGTTACGATGCATAATGTTCGTGAATTGATTGGAAGAGGTTATAAGGCAACTAAAGCCAATTAGGCTCCCTCGATTCTTACCTCAGTTACTCATCCAATCAGTCAGACGATCGGCTAATTGGATGAGATGTAAATCAAAAGAAATAGTAAGATTGAATCCACATGTACCACCGCTTCACATTCACTTCATCTTCAATGAAAGTAGCACATCATGTATGGCGACGAGCTTTGTTTCGAGCCGGTGTAAAAGATAGAATGATACGAATATCGGGAAGCCGATTTCCTGTATGAGATTCATCCATTGTTCCATCTCGTTTCCTCCCTTCTGTGATTAATTAAAAAACCGGTTCCCCAGTAGGAAAACTGAGGAGCCGGTTCATACAGCTTGGTACCTTATTCGAGTTCAGTCACATGACGCTCGACGATTCGAGCGCTTTTTGACGTTTCAAGTGGAGATCCATCCACTTCGAACACGCCTGATGCGATAATTTCCTGCATCGCAGCTTCCACGGCTGCTGCCGTTAAACCTGCACGTGGCTCGTCCACTGTCAGCATCACGTTTTTGCCGGCTGCTGTACTGAAATTCAATTGCAATGTTTTTGCCATTCTCCATCCCTCCTTTCTTTATAAAACTGAGCCCATCCGATTAGTTAATGACGTTTGATGTTTCCACCTTGTCTGCACCGATGAATGGAAAATCGGATAACTGCGCAAGTTGTTCGAGCGCTTTGTACAAGTCATCTGCTGTTGCATTTTTTGCAACGTTACGGTAGGTTTTTGACTTGCGGATTAGTTTGCCTTCATCCGTCAAACCACCATCGAAGTAAACCCGACCAACTGCATTTTTAAATTCGATTGTCGCCATGCTCATCACCTCCTTTCACCCTTTATATAGAATGAAAAGGAAGAAAGGGATACACGATTCACAAATTTTTTATGGATAGATCCTGTACGTTGATTGCTAAGCAAAACTGCGTGATTAATTTAGCGAAGTAATGAATTTATAGCATATTTTTAAAACCTCGATTTGTTTATGACTCTACGTAAGACCTCGTTTATACTGCCATTCTCTAAGTGTTAGCTGTTAGACAGAATACGACAAAAAATCACTAAAAATGCAAGAAAATGTTTCAAATTTTCTCATATTTTTAGCAAAATTTATAAAGAGAAATGGTATAATAGGATCACGTAACACTCAGGTCTCAAAGGACTAACTGCTTTCTTATTAGCTGGAAACACAGATGATTGGAAAAGGAGGAAATGGGATGAGGACACGCAAAACAACACATGTCATTTTAGGAGTTTGTATGCAGACGGGGAAGATGGCTGAAATGCTCGAGGATGCTGGCGCAACTGATATTGCGGTGGTTGACTATGACGCTGAAGAGGATCATGTTCAGGTGGCGAAAGTGCATTTCTATTCCCCTAATACTGCGCGAAGAACCTTAGGAAAATCCAAGCAAATCATATTTCATAAGTATTTAGTAAGGAAGAAAGAATAACTTGTTTGTAGCATCGTGATAGCTTAAAAAGGACAGCCCTTCGATTGGATTTACTCAATTGAAGGGCTGTTTTTGGGTGTGGGGTTGGTGCTGGTAATAGAGTGTGTGAGGCTTCCAACAAAAAGTATGG